>NZ_JALJES010000012.1:0-258927 GCF_023242525.1 Pseudomonas sp. MWU12-2319 | reverse complement strand
ATAGCTGTGGGTTTTTTCTCAATCAGAAGTGCTTAGCGGGCGTACATGCCCCACCAGAAGACGTGACCAAGGATGGTGATCTGCTCTTCCTGGATCTCCTGGAAGCTGTAGTCCTCATCCGGATGCTCGTCGCGGTTGAAGCTACGCAGGCGGATCCCGGTCGGCAGGCGATAAAGCTGCTTCACCCGCAGCTGTCCGTTGTGGTTGATGGCGTAAAGGTCGCCGTCGACGATATCGCCTATGGCGCTTTTGCCGGCGTTGACCCCGACCGTGGCGCCGTCGCGCAGCACCGGTAACATGCTGTTGCCGCGCACGGTCACGCATTTGGCCTGGTCGAACTGCACGCCATTGTGGCGCAGGCTGCGCTTACCGAAACGCAGGCTGGCCTTCTCGCTTTCTTCTATGACGAATCTTCCTGATCCAGCAGCCAATTCAACCTCGCGAAGAAAGGGGACGGACACTTCGTCTTCATCGACGGGCGTGTCGTCGTCCCACAGGCTTATATCCTTGAGTTCGGAGTGCGGCGTGCCCTGCTCCTGATCCCGGGCAACGGCAACCGGTGCGCGTCCGCGCAGTTGGTCGGTGCTGATGCCGAAGTACTCGGCGACCTTCGAGATGTGCTTGTCCGAAGGATCGACGATCTTCCCGCTGAGGATCCGCGACAGGGTGGATTGGGGCACGCCGGTACGACGGTGAAGCTCCGTAGGGGAGATCCCGTGTCGGTCGAGCAGTGCTCGTAGGACGGTAGAAACGTTGCGTATTTGCATAATGCGCATATTGCTTGCGCTTTTCGGGAATGGCAAATGCTGATTTGCATATTTTATGCATAGGCAGTCGCACAGAGGCGGCCAAGGGCAATGGGAGCTTTATTTCCGCCCAATAGCGATCAGCTCTATCGCAAATCCGTATTAAAAACTGTCATTTCTGACAGTAGTTACTTACTTTTCCGAATCTTAAGCTCGGGTCTCGACATTGCTCGAGACCCACCATCATGAACACCTCCAAAGTGGCCGTATCCGTGATACTTGCCATCCTGTCGTTGAACAGCCACGCCGCCTCCTGGGGTTACGAGGGGAATGTCGGCCCCACCCACTGGGGTCAGGTGGATCCGGACTACATCAGTTGCAGCACCAGCAAGGAACAGTCACCGGTCAATATTGAAACCCACCATGCGAAAAGTTCGAAACTCCCTGGCCTGTCGTTCCAGTACATCCCTCAAGCCGCAGAAATCACCAACAACGGGCATACGATTCAAATCAATGTCGCCCCCGGCAGCCTGCTGCGCTTTGACAATGAAGACTTCGAACTCAGGCAGTTTCACTTCCATACCCCGAGTGAAGAGGAAATAGACGGCAAGTCCTTTCCGATGGACGCGCACTTTGTCCACAACTCTGAAGACGGACAGATTGTTGTCGTGGCGGTCCTGTTCAAGGAGGGAAGAAAAAACCAGAACCTGGAAGCTGTTTTCAACACGCTGCCGGATGTGGGCAAAATCACGGAAGTTGTGGCCTTCAATCCCGCCAGCGTCCTCCCCTCTCAAGGCAGCTATTACAAATACCAAGGCTCGTTGACCACACCGCCTTGCAGCACAGGTGTTACCTGGCTGGTCCTGAAGACACCGGTCGAGCTGTCTCATGAACAGATCGCCGCCTTTCAGAAGCTGTACCGGATGAATGCACGGCCTGTCCAACCGTTGAACTCGAGGGTTATCGAGTCCAGCGATTGAATGTCGACGACAGCTGAACAAGCCCGCGGGCCGCGCGGATAACAGCGACGTAGCCGGTCCGCCATCGAAACAGGAAAAAAGTCTGACTCCTCCCTGTCCGGATAGGCTGCAAAAGGCCATACCAGCGGACATCCAACCTGCCGTGTTAACCTTGCCCCCATCGAAAAAGTCCCGCGCCAGGCGCTCGACTTCGCACTCCACTCAAAACGAATCCGCCTAAGTATCCGATGAGTAAAAATAGCCCCGATCTGTCCTCCCACACCCCGATGATGCAGCAATACTGGCGCCTGAAGAACCAGCATCCCGACCAGCTGATGTTCTACCGCATGGGCGACTTCTACGAGATCTTCTATGAAGACGCGAAGAAGGCCGCCAAGCTGCTCGATATCACCCTCACCGCCCGTGGGCAATCAGCCGGGCAGGCGATTCCGATGTGTGGGATTCCTTACCATTCCCTCGAAGGTTATCTCGTCAAGCTGGTGAAGCTCGGCGAATCAGTGGTGATCTGCGAACAGATCGGCGATCCGGCCACCAGCAAGGGGCCGGTCGAACGGCAGGTGGTGCGGATCATCACCCCCGGCACCGTCAGTGACGAAGCCCTGCTCGATGAGCGCCGCGACAACCTGATTGCCGCGGTACTGGGTGATGAACGTCTGTTCGGCCTGGCCGTGCTGGATATCACCAGCGGCAACTTCACCGTCCTCGAAATCAAGGGCTGGGAAAACCTGCTGTCGGAGCTGGAGCGGATCAACCCGGTCGAGCTGATGATCCCGGATGACTGGCCACAGGGCCTGCCTGCGGAAAAGCGTCGTGGGACACGTCGTCGTGCGCCGTGGGACTTCGAACGGGACTCCGCGCTCAAAAGTCTCTGCCAACAATTTTCCGTACAGGATCTGAAAGGCTTCGGCTGCGAAACCCTGACCCTGGCCATCGGCGCCGCCGGCTGCCTGCTCAGTTACGCCAAGGAAACCCAGCGCACCGCCCTGCCGCACTTGCGCAGCCTGCGCCATGAACGCCTGGACGACACCGTGGTGCTCGACGGCGCCAGCCGCCGTAACCTGGAACTGGACACCAACCTTGCCGGTGGCCGCGAAAACACCCTGCAATCGGTGGTCGACCGTTGCCAGACCGCCATGGGCAGCCGCCTGCTGACCCGTTGGTTGAACCGCCCGCTACGCGACCTGCGTGTCTTGCAGGCACGCCAGAGCTCCATCACCTGCCTGCTGGAAAGCTACCGCTTCGAAAAGCTGCAACCGCAGCTCAAGGAGATCGGTGACATCGAGCGGATCCTTGCGCGGATCGGCCTGCGCAACGCCCGGCCTCGCGACCTGGCGCGCCTGCGCGATGCCCTCGGCGCCCTGCCGCAGTTGCAGGATGCGATGCTCGAACTGGACGCCCCGCACCTCAAGCAACTGGCCGTCACCACCAAGACCTACCCGGAGCTGGCGATCCTGCTGGAGCGCGCCATCATCGATAATCCGCCGGCGATCATCCGCGACGGCGGCGTCCTGAAAACCGGCTACGACACCGAACTGGACGAACTGTTGTCGCTGAGCGAAAACGCCGGGCAGTTCCTGATCGACCTGGAAGCCCGGGAAAAAGCCCGCACGGGCCTGGCCAACCTCAAGGTCGGCTATAACCGGGTCCACGGATATTTCATCGAGTTGCCGAGCAAGCAGGCCGAGTCGGCACCGGCAGACTACATCCGGCGCCAGACCCTCAAGGGCGCCGAGCGCTTTATCACCCCGGAACTCAAGGAATTCGAGGACAAGGCCTTGTCGGCCAAGAGCCGCGCCCTGGCCCGGGAGAAGATGCTCTACGAAGCCTTGCTCGAAACCTTGATTGGCGAACTGCCGCCGCTGCAGGACACCGCCGCGGCCCTGGCCGAGCTGGATGTGCTGAGCAACCTCGCCGAACGCGCACTGAACCTGGACCTGAATTGCCCGCGCTTTGTCGACGAACCGTGCATGCGCATCAGCCAGGGACGCCACCCGGTGGTCGAGCAGGTGCTGACCACACCGTTCGTAGCCAATGACCTGGCGCTCGATGACAATACCCGCATGCTGGTGATCACCGGTCCTAACATGGGCGGTAAATCCACCTACATGCGCCAGACCGCGCTGATCGTGCTGCTGGCCCATATCGGCAGCTTCGTGCCGGCAGCCAGCTGCGAGTTGTCCCTGGTGGATCGGATCTTCACCCGGATCGGTTCCAGTGACGACCTGGCCGGAGGACGCTCGACCTTCATGGTGGAAATGAGCGAAACCGCCAACATCCTGCACAACGCCACCGAGCGCAGCCTGGTGCTGATGGACGAAGTCGGGCGCGGTACCAGCACCTTCGACGGCCTGTCCCTGGCCTGGGCAGCGGCGGAACGCCTCGCGCAACTGCGGGCCTACACCCTGTTCGCCACCCACTACTTCGAACTGACCGTGCTGCCGGAAAACGAGCCATTGGTGGCCAACGTGCATCTCAATGCCACCGAGCACAATGAACGCATCGTCTTCCTCCACCACGTACTGCCCGGCCCGGCCAGCCAGAGCTACGGCCTGGCGGTGGCACAGCTGGCCGGCGTGCCGAGCAATGTGATCACCCGTGCCCGCGAGCACCTGAGTCGCCTGGAGACCACCAGCCTGCCCCACGAGCAGCCGGTCGCCAAACCAGGAAAACCAGCCGCTCCAATGCAAAGCGATATGTTCGCCAGCCTGCCCCATCCGGTGCTGGATGAACTGGCCAAGCTCAACCTCGACGACCTGACGCCACGGCGTGCATTGGAAATGCTCTATACAATGAAGACACGGATCTAACGCAGCGGACTACAAGCTGCTAGAATCTCGCGCGGTTTGGGATGCTGCGAACTATTAGCCTGGTTCGCAGACTATCGCTCCCAGACCTGGCGAGCCCATTCTGATAGGGTTTCGCTGCCGCCGCCTGAGGAGAGAACTAGAAATGACCTTCGTCGTCACCGACAACTGCATCAAGTGCAAGTACACCGACTGCGTAGAAGTCTGTCCGGTGGACTGCTTTTACGAAGGCCCGAACTTCCTGGTCATTCACCCGGATGAGTGCATCGACTGCGCGCTTTGCGAGCCGGAATGCCCTGCTGTGGCTATTTTCTCCGAGGATGAAGTCCCGGAGGATATGAAGGAGTTCATTCAGTTGAACGTTGATCTGGCCGAGATCTGGCCCAACATCACTGAGAAGAAAGAATCACTGCCGGACGCTGAAGAGTGGGATGGCAAAAAAGGCAAGATCAAGCACCTCGAACGCTGATTGCACCGCGCTCGACGAAAAGGCCCCCCTGCGGGCCTTTTTTTGTGCCTTCACTTTTCTACAGGCAAAAAAAAGGGGCGGTGTGACCCGCCCACATTTTTTCCCTAGTCCCTTTTTTCCCTTTCATCGTCCTGATGAATCGCATCCCGCGATGTTCCTTCCAGCAATCTGTCCTTGATCGCCGTGTCTATCCGTCGACACAGGGGCGATATTAAAGACTTTCTGAGTCGCTGCAACAGGATCCAAAGTGCCATCTCTTCAGGATTGGATCCATTAAAAACACTTAAAAACCATATATTTCAATTAGTTAAGAAAAACACTCAGTAATCGAGACGGCAAATTATCCTCGATCGCTTACGCAAGATGTAAGCAATGGCTTACACGCCCAGGCAGGTAAAACAGAACTTCTGGATCCAATCCTGGCCCGCAGCGTCCAAAAGCGGGTGCTGAATGAAGCAAACGGCGCACATAAAAAAGGCCTCGATCAATGCGAGGCCTGGGAGACAGACAGGACGACTTCAACTCTGCGGCTTGAGCCCTTGGGAAAGGCCGAACATGAACAACAGCAGATCGTGGTCGGGTTTGGCATCGGCCGCCTTGGCAACACGGGGCATAGGACAATGTCCGGTACCGGCCGCGGCAGTCAGCACCTCAGGACCGGGCTGCTCCCAGACCACCAGGGCCAGGGAAGTCACAGCCAGCGCACTGACCAGAAACAAACCTCGAGCGACTTCTAACTTCATTACCATAAGCCTTTGATGGTATTGCTGAACATCTATCCTCAAAATAGCTCAGTTTTCCCTGTGCCGTGGCACTCAACGACGAGTGGTGTCGTAGCTTTTTGAGATCATCCGCCGCGTCTTGGCGTATTTCCGGGCGCCAAAGACGGGCCTTTCCCAGGTGAACATTTCGTTTCCGGTCATGTATCAGGCCCGCCCAGGTCAACATGAAAGCGGCAGCCATTGGGTGTCATGGTGGTCAGGCTGACATGCCAACCCTGGTTTTCGCAGATCCGCTGGACCAGAGACAAGCCCAGCCCAAGGCCTTCACCGCGTTTTTCGTTACCGCGTACGAAGGGCTGGAACATGGCTTCGCGCTTCTCTTCCGGAATCCCCACGCCGCTGTCTTCCACCACGAACCCGGCCGGCTCCAGGCTCAGGCGGATAAAGCCCTGGTCGGTGTAGTGCAAGGCATTGCGCAGCAGGTTACCCATTACGGCGTGGAGGAAGGTGGCGTTATAGCGGGTATCCGGAGGATTGCCGGGATCGACGATCAGCCTCAGGCCCTTCTCTTCAATCGGTGCACGCCACAATCCGATCAAGTCATCCGCCACCCGACTCAGGGAGACCTGCGGCGACATGCTGGCGTCCTCACGCTGGGCCCGGGCGAGCATCAGGAAGGTCTGCACCAGCTCGCGCATTTCCTCGCAGGCCCGGGCAATGCGCTCGACCTGATTGCGTCCGCGCTGGTCAATGGCCGGGTTTTCCAGCAACAGCTCACAGGAGGTCGCCAATACCATCAGCGGCGTACGCAGTTCATGACTGACATCGCTGGTGAACAGGCGCTCGCGAGTCAGGGCGTCGCGCAGCCGGCCGAGGGTGGCGTCGAACGCCACCGCCAGTTCACCCACTTCGTCAGCGGCGTAATCCGGCGCCAGGGACGGTGCCAGCCCGAGTAACTGATCACGATGACGCACCTGGCGGGCCAGGCGTACCACTGGCGCCATCACCCGCCGGGCGAGAATCCAGCCGAGAAACACGGCCAGGGCCAGGGCCAGGACAAATCCCACCAGCACCACGGCAAACAATACCCGCTCACGCTCTTCGAAGTCACTCTGGTCCTGCAACAACACGTAACGCCGACCGTCGACCACCTCGACCATGGCGTGGTAGGACAGTTGGTCGCGAAACACCTCGTGGAACCCGGCGTCCAGATGACGCAGATCCCTGGGCAAGGCGAAATCCCCCGGACCGCCGCTGAAATAGAACAGTTGATCGGGCTCGGGTCGATGGCTCCAGTCATTGACACTGTCCATCAGCAACAGACGCTGGAGATCGCCTCCCAGGCCCGCGGAAATCAGCCTTTCCTCAACCAGGTGAACCGTCGCCACGATGCCTATGGCAAAGGTCCCCGCCACCAGGGCGCTCATCAGCGCAAAGGCGATGATGATGCGTTGGGCAAGGCTCTGTTTAAACTCCATCGCGGCCTTCGGCCAGGCGATAGCCGACGCCATGTACGGTATGCAGCAAAGGCTTTTCGAAAGGCTTGTCGATCACCTGGCGCAATTGGTGGACGTGACTGCGCAAGCTGTCGCTGTCCGGGCAATCGTCGCCCCACAGGGCTTCCTCGAGGACTTCGCGACGCAGTACATGGGGGCTTTTCTGCATCAGCACCGCCAGCAGCTTCAAGCCCACCGGGTTGAGCTTGAGCAGACGCCCTTCGCGGGTCACTTCCAGGGTATCGAGGTCGTAGCTCAGCTCACCGACCTGCAAGGCCCGGCGTCCGCCGCCCTGGGCCCGGCGCAGGACTGCTTCGATCCGCGCAGCCAGTTCCGACAGGGCGAACGGCTTGAGCAGGTAGTCGTCGGCACCGGACTTGAAACCTTGCAGACGATCATCCAGTTGATCGCGGGCGGTGAGCATGATCACCGGGGTGTCGCGCCGGGCATCTTCACGCAGGCGCTTGCACAGGGTGAAACCATCGATACCCGGCAACATGATATCCAGCACGATCAGGTCGTAATGTTCGGTGGCAGCCAGGTGCAGGCCCGACAAGCCGTCCTGCGCACAGTCCACGGTATAGCCTTTAAGCCCCAGGTAATCAGCCAGGTTGGCGAGGATATCGCGGTTGTCTTCAACCAGTAGAATTCGCATGGGTACTCTCTCCGTACGCGGTAACGGCCATGTCTTGGCCCGCGCAGCTTAAGGGCAAGCCTGTGGCAGCGACAAGCCGCGCGATAAAAGCAGTCGCTGCGCCCATGACTCGCCGAAAAAAAGAAACCCCGCACAAGGCGGGGTTTCTTTGTAGCAGGTGGGGCCGACTTACATCATGCCGCCCATACCACCCATGCCGCCCATGTCTGGCATACCGCCGCCAGCTGCACCTTCTTTCTTCGGTGCATCGGCAATCGCAACATCGGTGGTCAGCAGCAGACCAGCAATGGAAGCAGCTGCCTGCAGCGCCGAACGGGTTACCTTGGTAGGGTCCAGGATGCCCATTTCGATCATGTCGCCGTACTCGCCGGTAGCAGCGTTGTAACCGAAGTTGCCTTTGCCGTTCTTGACTGCATTGACCACGACACTTGGCTCATCACCGCTGTTGGCGGCAATCTGGCGCATCGGCGATTCAACGGCGCGACGCAGCACGGAGATACCCACGTTCTGGTCGGCGTTGTCGCCGGTCAGTTCGGTCAGTGCTTCCAGGGCACGGATCAGGGCAACGCCACCGCCAGGGACCACGCCTTCTTCAACGGCTGCACGGGTCGCGTGCAGGGCGTCTTCAACGCGGGCTTTCTTCTCTTTCATTTCAACTTCGGAACCAGCGCCGACCTTGATCACTGCAACGCCGCCGGACAGCTTGGCCAGACGCTCTTGCAGTTTTTCACGGTCGTAGTCGGAGGAAGTATCGGCAACCTGGGCACGGATCTGAGCGATACGGGCTTCGATGTCGCCTTGTACGCCAGCACCGTCGACGATGATGGTGGCTTCCTTGGACAGGGTCACGCGCTTGGCGCTGCCCAGGTGGTCCAGGGTGGTGCTTTCCAGACTCAGGCCGATCTCTTCGGAGATCACGGTACCGCCAGTCAGGACAGCGATATCCTGCAGCATCGCCTTGCGACGATCACCGAAGCCCGGTGCCTTGACGGCAGCGACCTTGACGATACCGCGCATGTTGTTCACAACCAGGGTCGCCAGGGCTTCGCCTTCAACGTCTTCGGCCACGATCAGCAGTGGACGGCCGGCTTTGGCAACGGCTTCCAGTACTGGCAGCATTTCGCGGATGTTGGAGATTTTTTTGTCGACCAGCAGGATCAGCGGGCCGTCCAGCTCGGCGACCATGGTTTCCGGCTTGTTGACGAAGTACGGGGACAGGTAGCCACGGTCGAACTGCATGCCTTCTACAACCGACAGTTCGTTTTCCAGGCCCGAGCCTTCTTCAACGGTGATCACGCCTTCTTTACCGACTTTTTCCATGGCTTCGGCAATGATGTCGCCGATGGAGCTGTCGGAGTTGGCGGAGATGGTGCCGACCTGAGCGATGGCCTTGGTGTCGGCGCAAGGCTTGGACAGGGCTTTGAGCTCTTTGACGATGGCGATGGTCGCCTTGTCGATACCGCGCTTGAGGTCCATCGGGTTCATGCCGGCAGCGACAGCCTTCAGCCCTTCGTTGACGATCGACTGAGCCAGTACGGTGGCGGTGGTGGTGCCGTCGCCAGCGTCATCGTTGGCACGGGAAGCAACGTCCTTGACCAGTTGCGCGCCCATGTTTTCGAAACGGTCTTCCAGCTCGATTTCCTTGGCAACGGAAACGCCGTCCTTGGTGATGGTCGGAGCGCCGAAGCTCTTCTCGATGATCACATTACGGCCTTTCGGGCCCAGGGTCGCTTTTACCGCGTCAGCCAGGACGTTGACGCCTTTGAGCATTTTTTTGCGGGCGGAGTCGCCAAACAGAACTTCTTTAGCAGCCATGATCGTAATTCCTTGAATACTTTGTCGTAACGGGAAAAATGAGCGGGAATCAGCCTTCGATAACAGCGAGAATCTCGTTCTCGGCCATTACCAGCAGGTCTTCGCCGTCTACTTTCACAGTGTTGCTGCCGGAGTAAGGGCCGAATACCACCTTGTCACCCACTTTCACGGCCAGCGCACGGACTTCACCGTTGTCCAGCACGCGGCCGGTACCTACAGCGAGAATTTCACCGTGGTTGGCTTTCTCGGCAGCCGAACCTGGCAGCACGATACCGCCGGCGGTTTTTTTCTCTTCTTCGCTGCGACGGATGACGACGCGGTCATGCAGAGGACGAAGCTTCATTGTCGATCTCTCCTAATTATGGTTTTCAAGGGTCGATGTCGATACCGACCGGTTTAGCAAATCCGGCGTTGCCGGTTGCGGCTCGCCAAGCGAACCGCGAAAGACTGTCTGGCGATTTTCGCCAAAACCTTGCGGTGACCGTTACATAAGGTCACCAAAGGTAATTTCAAGGGCGAGGTGACGTTTTTTTTACCTTATGGTGCCGAAAACCAACACGGCACCCGAAGGTGCCGTGTCGTTGTGCTGACGATCAGGAATCGCGGTGTTCGAACTCGCCTTCGATGACCTGGGGCTGCCGGCTGGCGGCCGGCGCCGATCCCGACGGACCACGGGGCTGCAGATCGTCGGCAAAGGCCCGCTGACGCAATGCCTGCTCTTCGACGCGCCGACGCATGCGGTCGGCCAACAGGCGGCGGGTCATGGGCAACAACAGGACCAGGCCGATAATATCGCTGATAAACCCCGGCAGCAGCAGCAGGCCACCGCCCAGGGCCAGCATCAGACCCTCGAGCATGGTCTGCGCCGGCAACTCGCCGCGGTTGAGACTTTCCCGCGCCCGCAACGCCGTGGCGATCCCTGCAACCCGCAGGACCAGCACACCCAGCATCGAGCCGAGAATGATCAGCGCCAGGGCCGGGAAAAACCCGATCGCGGTACTGACCTGGAAAAACACATACAGCTCTAACACCGGAAACAAGAGCAATAAAAAAGCGCGCATCAAATGATTCCTCTACGGAAGAATGCCTTCCACTTAACCTGAGATGACGTCGACAGGTTGTGAATTCAAGCTGAAGCGGCTTCCTTTTTTGGCCAATGCTCGGCGTGAGCCAGGGAAACCAAGGCTTCGCGAACTTGTGTCGGCGTGTTGCAAGGCGTTTCGAAGGGCAGCCAGTACAGCGCCTGGCCAATGCGCAGGTGCATGCCTTCGGTGTCGATACCCGCCAGTTGCGCAGGCACTGTATCCGGCAGGCCGGCCAGGGCGACGTAGTGGGCGATGGCCTTGGCGTGGTCGCTGTTCATGTGTTCGACCATGCTGATCTCGGTCTTGCCGGCGAAGGGGTTCGCCAAGGTGACCTGATCCAGCCAGTGAATCGCGCCGAAACCACCGATATAGCGGTGCCGCACCGGGTTGAGGACCCAGAAGTCGAAATCGTGGGCCTGATGGTAGTTCCGCGAATCCGGGAAGTAGCGATAGTAACGCTCGGCCGCTGCCTCGATCGCCTCGGGATCGCTGAGCTTTTCGGCCTCGGCCAGGTAGGTCAGGCGACCGACCGCCTGCACGTCTTCGGCTTCGCGCTCGCCCACCAGCAGGGAACACTTGGGGTCCTTCTGCAGGTTATGGGTATGCTGGGCGATCCGGCTGATCAGGATCAACGCCCGACCCTGGTCGTCAAGGCAGTAAGGCACCACGGAGCCAAACGGGAAACCGGGCATGGCCTTGGAGTGCGTGGACAACACCCCCCGGTACTCCTTGAGCAGCAGCTCACGGGCGTTCTTGGCAACTTCAGTACTCACCTTTATGACTCCTCGTCAGAAACCGTCGGCAAGCCCTTGGACTTGCGAATGAAAATCAATGATAAAATAAACGTTATCTGTGACGGAGGCCAGGGTCGGGGAAGCGGTGCGATTACCAGACGACGCCGAAGCCGGCCGTGTAGCGGGTCTTGTTCAGGCTGGTTTCCGCATCGCCCTGGACCACATTGCGCTCGGCCTTGAGGTTCAGCGAAGCCCACTCGGTCACTTTGTAGCGCAGGCCCATCTGGGCGTCGAGGGAATACTCCGAAGGCCCGCTCAACGGCTTGCCCACTTCGCCGTTGGTGAAGAACTGCACCGTCTTGCCCACCAGGTTACGGCTGTAGTCCCATTTCATCCCCAGCGAATAAAAGTTCTTCTTGTCGCCGTTGCTGTACTCGTAGTCGGTATTGTTGAGCAGCGAACCGAGGGAAAACGCCCCCAGCTCATTGTCCCAGAACTGGTAGCCAGGACCGGTACCTACGATGCGTTGGCGCGACAGTTCTTCCACGAAGTCACGCTTGTAGGTCAGGCGCCCCTGCCAGAACCACTTTTCGGTGATAAAGCGGTCCAGGGCATACTCGACGTTCCAGTTGTTGGCGGTCACGATATTGTTCTGGAACTCGCGGTTGTACTCACCCTGGGCATTATGCCGCCAGGCGCCATGGCGGGCAGTGGTCTTGAAGCCGATGTCGTAGTCGTCGGTGTCCTGATCCGCCCGTTTGTAGTCCAGGGCCAGGTCGACATTGCCCTTCCACACCAGGTCCTCGATCACCGGCTTGGGCTTGACGATCTGCTTGATACTCGCGAGATCGACGGTTTTCGGCGCCTCGCCGTTGACCAGCGTCACCTTGCCGTCCGCCGCCGCTTTCAGGGACTTGGCCTTCTCCCCCGTGTAGGCATCCTGCTTGACCAGCAGCTCCTGGTCGCTTTCCAGGGTCTTGACCTGCTTCCAGTCCACCGGGATCGCTCCGGCGTAATCGGTCTGGATCAACAGCTTGCCGCCGTCGAACAGGCTGATCTTGCCCGTCAGGCGATCACCGTTCTTCAACCAGACGGTATCGGCCAGCAACGGCGTCGAGGCACTGAGAACAGCAAGGCACAACAGGGTTCTGGATAACATAAGCAGAGAGAGGACTCGGGTTTGCGGAAAAAAACCGGCATTATCCCGCAGGGCAATACCTTGACCAAAGAGTGACCGACTGAACGACACCCTAGTTCAATAATCACCCATGACTCACAGAAATAACCTACACAAGCAGCCAGATTCCCGAACAGGACTGCCTCAATGACCGACGACAGCAGCGGCGGCGAAAGCCCTGCACAGATGCGCCGCACCGCCCTCTACCTGACCCTGGCGCAAGTACCCGAAGGCCGGGTCGTGACCTATGGCCAACTGGCCGAGCTGGCGGGTCTGGGGCGTGCCGCCCGTTTTGTCGGACGGACCTTGAGCCAGTTGCCCGCCGACACGAGCCTGCCCTGGCACCGGGTGCTGGGTGCCGGCGGTCGGATCAGCCTGCCCGCCGGCAGCCCCTCCGGCGACGAACAACGCGCCCGGCTGCGGACTGAAGGCCTGACGGTCCTGAACAATCGTGTCGATATCAAGCGCCATGGCTGGCGCCCGATAGAGCACAGCGGTTAGAGTGCGCGCTTTGTTTCCGTTAACCTGAGGCAGATTCCAGCCCATGCCCCGTAAAACCTGGCGCGCCGCGCTCGCCGCTTATGCCAGCCCCTCGACACTCGTGCTCCTGCTGCTCGGTTTCGCCGCCGGTCTGCCTTATATGTTGGTGTTTTCCACGCTTTCCGTCTGGCTGCGTGAAGCCGGCGTGGCCCGTGAAACCATCGGTTATGCCAGCCTGATCGGCCTCGCCTACGCCTTCAAATGGGTCTGGTCGCCGCTGCTCGACCAATGGCGCCTGCCGTTGCTCGGAAAACTCGGGCGCCGCCGTTCCTGGTTGGTGCTGGCGCAGATCCTGATCGTCCTCGGGTTGATCGGCATGGGTTTCTGCGATCCGCAGAAACACCTGTCCTGGCTGATCGCCATTGCTGTTGTCGTGGCCTTCGCCTCCGCGACCCAGGACATCGCGGTGGACGCCTATCGCCTGGAAATCGCCAACGACAGCCAGCAGGCCGCCCTGGCTGCCAGCTATATGTCGGGGTATCGGGTTGCCGCCCTGCTGGCCACCGCCGGCGCGCTGTTTATCGCCGAAGGTTTCGGTTCCACCGGCTTCAGCTACAAGCATTCGGCCTGGACCGGCACCTACGTGCTGTTCGGCCTGCTGATGATTCCGGCGCTGCTCACCACCTTCTTCATGCGCGAACCGCCAGTGCCGCTAAGGACCCAGCTCTCCGCCGGGCGCTACAGCTTCGTGCACCAGCTGTCCTCGGTCTTCGTGCTGATCGTCCTGCTGGTCTCGGTACCGGCGATGTTTACCCAGCTCTACAACACCGATTTCGCCAGCGTGCTGTTCCAGGGCCGGAGCATGCTTGACCTGCTGCTGGAAGACCGTGCCTTCCTGCGCGCTATCCTCTATACCATCCTCACCACCCTCTGCCTGTCGAGCATGGGCCGTCGCGGCCTGGCGCCGGTGCTGACGCCGGTCAACGACTTTATCGTCCGTTATCGCTGGCAGGCCCTGCTATTGCTGGGGCTGATCGCCACCTATCGGATGTCGGACACGGTGATGGGCGTGATGGCCAACGTGTTCTATATCGACCAGGGCTTTACCAAGGACCAGATCGCCGGGGTCAGCAAGATCTTCGGCCTGATCATGACCCTGGTCGGGGCCGGCATGGGCGGCCTGCTGATCGTGCGCTTCGGCATCCTGCCGATCCTGTTCATCGGCGGCGCGGCCTCGGCGGCGACCAACCTGCTGTTCATGCTGCTGGCCGATATGGGCCCGAACCTGAAGATGCTGATCGTCACCATCTCCCTGGACAACTTCAGTTCGGGCCTGGCGACCTCGGCCTTCGTCGCCTACCTGTCGAGCCTGACCAACCTGAAGTTCTCCGCCACCCAGTACGCCCTGCTCAGTTCGATCATGCTCCTGCTGCCGCGCCTGATCGGCGGTTATTCCGGGGTGATGGTGGAAAAGTTCGGCTACCACAAGTTCTTCATCATTACCGCCGTGATGGGTATTCCGACCCTGATCCTGATCGCCCTGCACTGGTATCAGTCCAGCCGTGGCGAAGGCGCGATACCCACCGCCGTCGGCGAAGAAACCCCGTAAATACAGGCCCGCACCGCTCTCCCCCGGAGCGGTGCGGCGACACGCCTGTACGTCGCCGGATCACACCCGTACAATGCTCAGTCATTTTCAGTCATCAGCAAGCGACAACGGCCAACCATGCGCACCAGTCAATATTTGCTCGCCACACAGAAAGAAACGCCTTCCGACGCGGTCGTGATCAGCCATCAGTTGATGCTGCGCGCCGGGATGATCCGCAAACTCGCTTCCGGCCTGTACACCTGGCTGCCCATGGGCCTGCGTGTCATGCGCAAGGTCGAAGCCATCGTGCGCGAGGAAATGAACGCGGCCGGCGCCCTGGAAGTGCTGATGCCCGGCATCCAGCCGGCTGAACTGTGGCAGGAATCCGGTCGTTGGGAACAATATGGCCCTGAGCTGCTGCGCCTGAAAGATCGCCACGACCGCGACTTCTGTGCCGGCCCTACCCACGAAGAAGTGATCACCGATCTGTGCCGCAACGAGCTGAGCAGCTACAAGCAACTGCCGATCAACCTGTACCAGATCCAGACCAAATTCCGTGACGAAATCCGCCCACGCTTCGGCCTGATGCGCGGTCGCGAATTCATCATGAAGGACGCCTACTCCTTCCACGTCGACCAGGCCTCGCTGCAGATCACCTACGACCGCATGCACCAGGCGTACTGCAATGTCTTTACCCGCCTGGGCCTGAAGTTCCGCCCGGTGGAAGCGGACAACGGCTCCATCGGCGGCGCCGGCTCCCATGAGTTCCACGTACTGGCCGAGTCCGGCGAAGACGATATCGTCTTCAGCAACGGCTCCGAGTACGCGGCGAATATCGAGAAGGCCGAAGCCGTGCCTCGCGAAACCTCGCGCCCGGCGCCGACCGAAGCCCTGCGCCTGGTCGACACCCCTGATGCAAAAACCATTGCGCAGCTGGTCGAAGGCTACAACCTGGCAATCGAAAAGACCGTCAAGACCCTGATCGTCCACGCCGAAGAAGAAGGCAAGCTGATTGCCCTGATCATCCGCGGCGATCACGAGCTGAACGAAATCAAGGCCGCCAACCAGCCAGGCGTTGCCAGCCCGCTGGTCATGGCTTCCGATGCCGAACTGCGTGACGCCATCGGTGCCGGTGCCGGCTCCCTCGGCCCGTTGAACCTGCCGCTGCCGATCATCATCGACCGTTCGGTCGAGCTGATGAGCGACTTCGGTATCGGCGCCAACATCGACGACAAGCACTACTTCGGCGTCAACTGGGAACGCGACCTGCCCGTACCGACCGTGGCCGACCTGCGCAACGTCGTGGCCGGCGATCCGAGCCCGGACGGCAAGGGCACCCTGGAGATCAAGCGCGGCATCGAAGTCGGCCACATCTTCCAGCTGGGCACCAAGTACAGCGAAGCGATGAAGTGCCAGGTCCTGGGCGAAAACGGCAAGCCGGTGACCCTGACCATGGGCTGCTACGGTATTGGCGTGTCCCGCGTGGTCGCTGCCGCCATCGAGCAGAACAACGACGCCAACGGCATCATCTGGAGCGACTCCCTGGCGCCGTTCCAGATCGCCCTGGTACCGCTGCGCTATGAAACCGAACAGGTTCGCGAAGCCACCGACAAGCTCTACGCCGAATTGACGGCCGCCGGCTTCGAAGTGCTGCTGGACGACCGCGACAAGAAAACCAGCCCGGGCATCAAGTTCGCCGACATGGAACTGATCGGCATTCCCCATCGGATCGTGGTCAGCGACCGCGGCCTGGCCGAAGGCAACCTGGAATACAAGAGCCGCACCGAGGCCGAGGCGCACGCGCTGCCGGTCGCCGACGTGCTGTCCTTCCTTCACGCCCGTATCCGTCGCTGAGTCCAGATAGAGCGCCCATGTTCAATCGAAGTACCTTAGCCCTCGGGGGCGCCGCCTTGTGCGGCGCCCTGCTGGTCAGCGGCTGCGCCAACCAGATGTCACAACGCAGCGAGCATGAAGAGCGTGTCGAGCGCAAACTGCTCGCTCACAGCCTGCAGATCGATGTCGGTGACCCCAAGGTTCTCGAGCTGCCGCAACGTCGCGTGCGGATTCACGAGCAGAAGACCTTCGAAGTCACCGAATTCGATGTTACCCGTCGCTATGATCGCTACACGCCTTATCAAGGCTGGCGCAAGGTCTATGAAATGCCGCTCGGGGCCCTGGCCCTGATCGGTGGCGCCGGTGCCAATGTGGCCAATATCTTTGCCCTCGGTCATATGCCGGACAGCATGACCCATGGCTGGCTCAAGGACGGCATCGACGGCCTCAATCCGTTCATGAACGTCGAGTCCGGCGGCCGTGCCCAGCAGAACCTGGCCGGGGTCGAGGAAATCCAGCGCGACAAGCGTACGGAATACTCGAGCCTGCCGTGGTCCGAACGCCCGGTGGAAGTAGTCGCCGGCAAACAGACCGCCGAGCTGACCACCGACCGCAATGGCGTGCTGCGCCTCAACCTGCTGGACAGCCCGTTTGCCGAGCAGGACCTGTATCGCATCGGCAACCTGCAGATCCGCGTGGAAGATGCCCAGGGTGAAATTCACTCGGACTCCAGCCTGTCCATCAGCAGCAAGCTGCGCGGCAAGCTGCTGGAGGCCCACGACCTGATCTACAACGACCTGGAGGGTGACGACGTCAACCAATGGGTGCATCGGGTCAAGCGCCTGTCGGAGTTGGGGCTGGAGGACGAAGCCAGCGAACTGGAGCAGAGCCTGATCGAACTGACCCGCAACGATCCCGAGTTGCAGCGTGAGTTTCTCAAGACCCTGACCAAAAAAGCCGGGCGGCTGGTGGCGGATCCCGCGGCCGACTGAAGCGTTCGAGCGGGCTGAAGACTAATCGCTTCAGCCGCTGAACAACTCCAGCTGTTCATGCCCACCGCGCAAATCCTGCAAACGCACACCAATCCCCAACAACCGCACCGGCCGGTCGCCTCGGGCAAAAGCCTGGCTCAGCAACTGCCGATAACCCTCCAGATCCCGCCCTGCCCCGGCCTGCTCCAGGGTCGTCTGGGTAAAGTCGTGGAACTTCACTTTGACGAACGGCTTGCCCGGCCGATAGCTGCTGTCGAGTCGGGCAATGCGCCCGGCGAGGGTTTCCATCAGTTCGGGGAGTTTTTCCAGGCAACTGGCAAGGTCCGGCAAGTCAACATCGTAGGTGTTTTCGACACTCACCGACTGCCGCCGGCTATCGTTGTGCACCAGCCGCTCATCGATGCCCCGGGCCAATCCCCACAGGCGCTCGCCAAAACTGCCGAACTCGCGGACCAGGGCCAACTTGCCCCATTCGCGCAATTGCAGGCAATCGGTAATTCCCAATCGCCCGAGCTTGTCCGCCGTGACCTTGCCGACCCCGTGCAGCTTGTTGACCGGCAAGCCGGCAACGAAGTCCTCCACCTGATCCGGTGTGATCACAAACAATCCGTTGGGCTTTTTCCAGTCGCTGGCGATCTTGGCCAGAAACTTGTTCGGCGCCACTCCGGCGGAGACGGTGATATGCAATTGCTTGGAGACCCGGCGCCGGATGTCCTGGGCAATGCGTGTCGCGCTGCCGGCAAAGTGCGGGCTGTCGGACACGTCGAGGTAGGCTTCATCCAGGGACAAGGGCTCGATCAGATCGGTGTAGTCGCGAAAGATCGCCTGGATATCCTTCGACGCTTCCTTATAGGCATCCATGCGCGGCTTGACGATGACCAGGTCCGGACACAGGCTCAAGGCATGCCGCGACGACATCGCCGAACGCACGCCAAAGGCTCGCGCCTCGTAATTGCAGGTGGCAATCACCCCCCGCCGATCCGCTGAACCGCCCACCGCCATGGGCTTGCCGGCCAGGCTCGGGTTATCACGCATCTCGATGGCGGCGTAGAAGCAATCACAGTCGACGTGGATGATTTTGCGTTGCGTCATGAAAACACAGGTTCATTCAGGGAGCGGAAACACTACAGGCCAGCAGTATCTCACCGACACCTGTATATAGCACCAGTAGTTTGATTCTTCCTCTTTACTTGTAGGAAACAACCCCTATGAATTTATTTTTTTAATCGAAAAGCACTCGTCGATAGAGCTGGAAGCCTTGCCCAGCATGGCCCCAAGCCCCGATGAAGAGCCCACCTCAAGCGCTAAGCGGTTGAACAATAAAGGGGTTTTCCTCAATTAGGGTTTGACAGCCCAGCGTTTCTCTGTAGAATGCCGACACACAGACGCGGGATGGAGCAGTCTGGTAGCTCGTCGGGCTCATAACCCGAAGGTCGTCGGTTCAAATCCGGCTCCCGCAACCAAACATCAAAAAAGGCTACTCGAAAGAGTGGCCTTTTTTGTGCGTGGGTGTTTTCACCTGGCAGCCTGAAAAAACCTTGATTGTCTGATACTTAGCGAAAGCAGCCGGTCAAATCGAGGTTTTGCACATTATTTTGACCAAACGGACCATTAACGGTTGACACCCCGCCGTTCGGCTGTAGAATGCCGCCACACAGACGCGGGATGGAGCAGTCTGGTAGCTCGTCGGGCTCATAACCCGAAGGTCGTCGGTTCAAATCCGGCTCCCGCAACCAAATATCAGAAAAGGCTGCTCGAAAGAGTGGCCTTTTTTGTATCCGCCAAAAAAACTTTCATCCAATCAAGGCAGGACGGATCGAACCCTCGACGGATAACGCAGTCAATGGGTGCACAGGCTAAGCTGAATCCGCAACAAACTTCCTCTACAACAGCCCGGGGCGTGGGTCGCCGTACAACGGCCAGACACGTTAATATTTGCAATTATTTTGTCCATAGGGATTGGTAACTTGGCTGGATACCCCCATCCTGTCGCGCACAATCCTAGAGGTGATTGATGCGCGCCAACTCGTCCGAACCACACGATACTGTTACAGCAACACACCCGATCTCCGCCAACCGTCTCCGTTGGCTGGATCTGTTGAGCAAGTACCGGCAGTCCGTCGGCCTGGCCATCACTCTGTTCCTGTTCGCTATCGCCCTGATCGCCTGTCGCCACCTGTTGATCGAACTCGACCTGGACGCCCTGCACGATTCGATTCTCAGCGTGCCCAAGCCAGCATTGGCCGGCGCCCTGGCGGCGACCGCCATCGGCTTCATTATCCTGCTGGGCTATGAGTGGTCCGCCAGCCGTTACGCTGATGTACAACTGCCGAAGCGCACTCTGGCACTCGGCGGTTTCACCGCCTTCGCCATCGGCAACGCCATTGGTTTGTCGCTGCTGTCCGGCGGTTCGGTGCGCTATCGACTCTATGCCCGTTTCGGCCTGGGGGCCGCCGAAGTCGCGCGGATGACCCTGTTCGCCAGTCTCTCGCTGGGTTGCGCGCTGCCCCCCCTGGCCGCCCTGGCAACCCTGAGCAACCTGCCCGCGGCGTCCGAAGCCCTGCACTTGCCGATCTATCTCCTCGGCGGCATCGCCGTGGTCGTGCTGGCCTTGACCGCCCTGCTGGCGGTCGGCATCTATCGCCGGCGCCTGCCGGAACAACCGATCAAGGACAACCTGCTGGTCAAGGTCGGACGTCGCACCCTGCGCCTGCCGAGTGCCCGACTGACCCTGCTGCAACTGGTGATTACCGCCCTGGACGTGGCCGCCGCCGCGACCGTGCTCTATCTGCTGTTGCCCGTAGCCCCACCGTTCGGCGCCTTCCTGCTGGTGTACCTGCTGGCCCTGGCCGCCGGTGTGCTCAGCCATGTGCCCGGCGGCGTGGGCGTGTTCGAAGCGATCCTGCTGGCCGCCTTTGCCAATGAACTGGGCGCCGCACCACTGGCCGCCGCGCTGCTGCTCTATCGCCTGATCTATGTGCTGTTGCCCTTGCTGCTGGCCTGCCTGGCCCTGCTGAGTACCGAAGCCCAGCGGCTGATGAGTACCCGCCAGAGCATGCGGGTGGCATCGGGTTTCGCGGCACCGATCCTCGCCGTACTGGTGTTCCTGTCCGGTGTGGTCCTGCTGTTCTCCGGCGCGACCCCGGAAATCGACACACGCCTGGAAGGCATCGACTTCCTGGTACCGGACCGCCTGATCGACGCCTCGCACTTCGGCGCCAGCCTGGTGGGCGTGTTGTGCCTGCTGCTGGCCCAGGGCCTGCGTCGACGCCTGTCCGCCGCCTGGATGCTGACCATGACCTTGCTGCTGGTGGGCGCCCTGCTCTCGCTGCTCAAGGGTTTCGACTGGGAAGAAGCCAGCATGCTGACGGCCACCGCCTGCCTGCTGGGGATTTTCCGCCGCTCCTTCTATCGACCCAGCCGCCTCACCGAACTGCCGTTCTCGCCACTCTATTTAGTGGCCAGTCTCTGCGTACTCGGTGCCTCGGTCTGGCTGCTGCTGTTCGCCTACCAGGACGTGCCCTACAGCCACGAGCTGTGGTGGCAGTTCGCGCTGGATGGTGATGCCCCCCGTGGCCTGCGTTCACTGCTGGGGGCCGCCGTGGTCCTGGTCGCCGTTTCGCTGACCTGGTTGCTGCGTACCGCGCGCCCAGTGATCCACCAGCCCACGCCCGATGAAATGGAGCGGGCGGTCAAGGTGCTGATGGCCTCGGACCAGCCTGATGGCGGCCTGGCCCTGACCGGCGACAAGGCGTTCCTGTTCCACCCCACCGACACCGCTTTCCTGATGTACGCCCGTCGTGGCCGCAGCCTGGTGGCGCTGTATGACCCGATCGGCCCGGCGCGCCAGCGTGCCGAACTGATCTGGCAATTCCGCGACCTGTGCGACACCCATCATGCCCGTCCGGTGTTCTATCAGGTGCGTGCGGAAAACCTGCCGTACTACATGGACATCGGCCTGACCGCCATCAAGCTCGGCGAAGAAGCCCGGGTCGACCTGCACCGCTTTGACCTCGAGTCCAAGGGCAAGGAGATGAAGGACCTGCGCTACACCTGGAACCGTGGTAGCCGCGACGGCCTGTCGCTGGAGATCTACGAACCGGGGCAGGCGCCGCTGGATGAGCTCAAGGTCATCTCCGACGCCTGGCTCACCGGCAAGAACGTGCGCGAGAAAGGTTTCTCCCTGGGCCGTTTCAGCCCCGAGTACATCAACCACTTCCGCGTTGCGATCATCCATTTCGAGGGGCGCCCGGTGGCGTTCGCCAATCTGCTCGAGACCCACAGCCATGAACTGGCCAGTCTCGACCTGATGCGTTCGCACCCCGACGCCCCCAAGCTGACCATGGAGTTCTTGATGGTTGGCCTGATTCAGCATTATAAGGCTCACGGATACGCGCGTTTCAGCCTGGGGATGGTCCCGCTGTCAGGCCTGCAACCACGGCGTGGCGCACCACTGACCCAGCGTCTGGGCTCGATGGTGTTCCAACGCGGCGAGCAGCTCTACAACTTCCAGGGCCTGCGTCGTTTCAAGGACAAGTTCCAGCCTGATTGGGAACCCCGTTACATGGCCGTGCCGGCAGGACTTGATCCGCTGGTCGCATTGGCCGATACCGCCGCCCTGATTGCAGGCGGCTTGACTGGATTGGTGAAACGCTGATGATTCAACGCTCCTGGCGGTTGTTACTGGTAATCGTGCTGCTCCTGGCCGCGCTTGCGGGAGGCGGCTACTGGTTCTGGAACCGCCCTCCACCGGAACCTACTCTCGAACACTTGAGCCAGGCCGACGGTTCGACCCTGACCCGCCTGACCCCTGGCACGACACCCAAGGCCCAGGTAGTCGTGGCGACCCTCGCCGAAGATGCCCTGAGCGACACACAGTTGTCCGCACTGAGTCGCAGCGGCGCGGCGCTGATCGTCCAGGTGATCCTGCCCAAGGACAACTGCACACAGCAGCAGAAGGCCCTGGACAATGCCTTGCAACAACTGAAGGGCCCGGCGACCCTGGTCAGCGGCGTTGGCCCGGGTGCGTCCCTGGCCTGGAACTGGCTGGCGTCCCAGACCAGCGACAAGGCCCAGGCGATCTCGGTGGGCTTCGTCCTCGATCAACCGGATTGCACGACCCCGGTACCGAAGACCGCGGCCCACGGCCACTGGCTGGTGGCCTGGAACGACGGCCCGGATGATCCGAGCGCGGCGTTCGTGCGCGACCAGGCGAATGCCGAAACCAGCATCAGCGACTACGACATCAAGCTGCCCCAGGTGTTGAACAACGAACTGCGCAAGATGCTGGTGGGCACGGACAACGGCGGCCTGGCCATTCCGGTGGTGGAAGTCCCGGCGGACAAGACCAGCGACACCGTGACCCTGTTCCTCTCCGGCGACGGCGGCTGGCGTGACCTGGACCGCGACGCGGCGGGTTATATGTCGAAGATGGGCTACCCGGTGGTGGGCATCGATACCCTGCGCTACTACTGGCAGCACAAGAGCCCGGAACAGACGGCCGCCGACCTGACCGAACTGATGCAGCACTACCGGCAGAAATGGGGTGCCAAGCGTTTCGTCCTGGCCGGCTACTCCTTTGGTGCCGACGTACTGCCGGCGATCTATAACCGCCTGCCGGAAAACGAGCAGCAGCGGGTCGACGCGATCATCCTGCTGGCGTTCGCCCGCAGCGGCAGTTTCGAGATCCACGTTGACGGCTGGTTGGGCAAGGCCGGCATGGAACTCGATACTGGCCCGGACATGGCCAAGCTGCCGGCAGCCAAGGTGCTGTGTATCTATGGCCAGGACGAAGTGAAGGAAAGTGGCTGCACCACCACCACCGCGGTGGGAGAGGCCGTCAAGCTGCCAGGGGGTCATCACTTCGACGAGAACTACCCGGCGCTGGCCAAGCGGTTGGTGGATGCTATCCAGAAGCGTCAGGTCAAAAGCGAATGATGCGAGCCCTGTAGGCGCCCAAAGAAAAAGCCCCCGCTGCCGCAAGGCAACGGGGGCTTTTTCATACCCGTGGAATCAGATCTCGACCTGGGTCCCCAGTTCGATCACCCGGTTCACCGGCAACTTGAAGAAACGCAGGTTACCGTTGGCATTCTTCAGCATGAAGGCAAACAGACTCTCCCTCCAGCGCGCCATCCCGACGATCTTCGAAGCGATCACCGTCTCACGGCTGAGGAAGTAGGTGGTGCGCATCGGACTGAAATCCAGCTCGTCCAGATGACACAGCTTCAGCGCCTCAGGCACATCCGGCTCATCGATAAAACCGAAGTGCAGGATGACCCGGAAGAACCCCTCGCCATAGGCATCGACCTCGAACCGTCGCTGCGTCGGCACCCGCGGAATGTCCTCGTACACCACCGTCAGCAACACCACCTGCTCATGCAGCACCTGGTTATGCAGCAAGTTGTGCAACAACGCATGGGGCACCGCATCCGGCCGTGCGGTCAGGAACACCGCCGTACCCTGCACCCGATGAGGCGGCTGCACGCGAATACTGCCAATAAAGATCGGCAACGGCAGGCCCCCTTCGTCGAGGCGGTCCATCAGCAGCTCCTTGCCGCGTTTCCAGGTGGTCATGAGGATAAACAGCACGATCCCCGCCAATACCGGGAAGGCACCGCCCTGGACGATCTTGGGCACGTTGGCGGCGAAGAACAGCCCGTCCACCAGCAGGAAGCCCACCAGGATCGGCACGGTCAGGATCGGCGACCATTTCCACAGCAACAGCATCACCGCCGCCACCAGGATACTGGTGATCAGCATGGTCCCGGTCACCGCCACGCCATAAGCCGAGGCCAGGGCGTTGGAGGAGCCAAACCCGATCACCAGCAGGATCACGCCGATCATCAGGGTCCAGTTCACCGCACCGATGTAGATCTGCCCCTGCTCGGCACTCGAAGTGTGCTGGATATGCATGCGCGGGATGTAGCCCAACTGGATCGCCTGGCGGGTCAGGGAGAACGCCCCGGAGATCACCGCCTGGGAAGCGATCACCGTCGCCAGGGTCGACAGCACCACCAGCGGCACCAAGGCCCAGGCCGGCGCCAGCAGATAGAAGGGGTTGCGCGCCGCGTCCGGGCTTCCCAGCAGCAAGGCGCCCTGGCCGAAGTAGTTCAGGACCAGCGCCGGCAGCACCAGGGCGAACCAGGCGCGAGCGATTGGCTTGCGACCGAAGTGGCCCATATCGGCATACAAGGCTTCGGCACCGGTCAACGCCAGCACCACCGCCCCCAGAATCGTCACACCCATGCCCGGGTGAATGACAAAGAAGTGCACGCCCCACATCGGGTTCAACGCGCTCAGTACTTCAGGGTGCAGGGAAATACCATAGGCGCCCATGACCCCCAGTACCACGAACCACGCCACCATCACCGGCCCGAACAGCTTGCCGATACTCGCGGTGCCATGCCTCTGGATCAAGAACAACGCCACCAGCACCACCAGCGACAGCGGTACCACCCAATGCTCCAACCCGTCGAAGGCAATTTCCAGACCCTCGACCGCCGAGAGCACCGAGATCGCCGGCGTGATCATGCTGTCGCCATAGAACAGTGCCGCGCCGATCAACCCGAGAACCACCAGCGTCGACTGCAATTTCGGGTATGACGCCGATGCTCGCCGCGCCAACGCGGTCAGGGCCATGATCCCGCCCTCGCCCTGGTTGTCGGCCCGCAGGATAAACAGCACATACTTGATCGAGACCACCCAGACCAGCGACCAGAAGATCAGTGCCAGAATCCCGAAGACACCGTCATGGTCGACCGGCACCCCGTAACCACCAGTGAACACCTCCTTGAGGGTATATAACGGGCTGGTGCCGATGTCGCCGTACACCACCCCTACCGCCGCTACCAGCATACCCAACGGCTTTGCCGTCGAGTGCCCGACCTGCCCCTCACTCACTGCCTGACCACCCATCAACTACTCCTACACCCCGGAATAAGGCTTCTTTCAAGAAGCACTATTTGCTTTTTCACGCAGCATGCGCTGTTTTTCTTACAGTTGCCGACGATTTATAAGTCATCGGATATTTGAAACAAAAAATGACAGCAACTCGCATCGGGCGAAGCATAGCGCAGCACTCGTCGCATTTCCCTGCATAAAGCTGGTCAAGTGCCTCGGCCATCGCTAGAATTGCGCACTTTTTGATCAGAGGCGCATCAGCGCCCACGCGACGCCCTTGTCCCAAGTGGCTCGACACCCTAATACCGAGGTTAGACATGTCCACCCCTACCGCGCCAGCCAACCCCAAGGTCGGCTTCGTATCCCTGGGTTGCCCGAAAGCACTGGTCGACTCCGAGCGCATCCTTACGCAACTGCGCATGGAAGGCTATGACGTGGTGTCCACCTACCAGGACGCCGACGTCGTGGTGGTCAACACCTGCGGCTTTATCGACAGTGCCAAGGCCGAGTCCCTGGAAGTGATCGGCGAAGCCATCAAGGAAAACGGCAAGGTGATCGTCACCGGCTGCATGGGTGTCGAAGAAGGCAATATCCGCAAGGTGCACCCCAGCGTGCTGGCCGTGACCGGCCCGCAGCAGTACGAGCAGGTAGTCAATGCCGTGCACGAAGTCGTGCCGCCGCGCCAGGACCACAACCCGCTGATCGACCTGGTGCCGCCGCAAGGCATCAAGCTGACCCCGCGCCACTACGCCTACCTGAAGATTTCCGAAGGCTGCAACCATAGCTGCAGCTTCTGCATCATCCCGTCGATGCGCGGCAAGCTGGTCAGCCGTCCGGTGGGTGACGTACTCGACGAGGCCCAGCGCCTGGTCAAGTCCGGGGTCAAGGAACTGCTGGTGATCTCCCAGGACACCAGCGCCTACGGCGTCGACGTGAAGTACCGTACCGGCTTCTGGAACGGCGCTCCGGTGAAAACCCGCATGACCGAGTTGTGCGAAGCCCTCGGCAGCCTGGGCGTGTGGGTACGCCTGCACTACGTCTACCCATACCCCCATGTCGACGAACTGATCCCGTTGATGGCCGCCGGCAAGATCCTGCCGTACCTGGACATCCCGTTCCAGCATGCCAGCCCGAAAGTGCTCAAGTCGATGAAACGCCCGGCGTTCGAAGACAAGACCCTGGCGCGGATCAAGAACTGGCGGGAAATCTGTCCGGACCTGATCATCCGCTCGACCTTTATCGTCGGTTTCCCCGGCGAGACCGAGGAAGACTTCCAGTACCTGCTCGACTGGCTGACCGAAGCCCAGCTCGACCGCGTCGGCTGCTTCCAGTACTCGCCGGTCGAAGGCGCACCGGCCAACGACCTTGGCCTGGACGTGGTCCCGGATGACGTCAAGCAGGAGCGCTGGGATCGCTTCATGGCC
This sequence comes from Pseudomonas sp. MWU12-2319, assembly GCF_023242525.1. Taxonomy (NCBI): domain Bacteria; kingdom Pseudomonadati; phylum Pseudomonadota; class Gammaproteobacteria; order Pseudomonadales; family Pseudomonadaceae; genus Pseudomonas; species Pseudomonas sp. MWU12-2319. The sequence continues at coordinate 232,028 of NZ_JALJES010000012.1, read as the reverse complement.
CATCAACAGGCCATCAGCACCGCCCGCCTGCAACTGCGCATCGGCCGCGATATCGAAGTGCTGATCGACGAAGTCGACGAACAGGGTGCGGTCGGTCGCTGCTTCTTCGACGCCCCGGAAATCGACGGCAACGTGTTTATCGAAGGCGCCGGCGATCTCAAGCCCGGCGACAAGGTCTGGTGCCGGGTCACCGACGCCGACGAATACGACCTCTGGGCTGAAACGATCTAAGCTGTAAATAATCTGAAAAGCCCCGCTCTTTCAACGAGATGCGGGGCTTTTTTACGGCTATAGTCTGGCGTGTGTACAACCGCGATGGAAGGAATCTGCTACATGCCCCAGCTCCCGGTGATCCAAACCCCCAAGCCCGGTGACTACCCGGAACTGGCCCAGCTCTGGGAAGACTCGGTGCGCGCTACCCATGACTTCCTGCCGGACAGTTATCTCCAACTGCTGAAGAACATGCTGCTGACCCACTACCTGGATGCGGTCATGCTGGTCTGTACCCGCGATTCGCGCCAGCGCATCACCGGTTTTGCCGGGGTCGCGGCGGGCAAGGTCGAAATGCTGTTCATCGCCCCGCACGCACGCGGCACGGGCTTGGGCAAGCTGTTGCTGCGCTACGCCATCGAACACCTGAATGCCGATGAACTGGACGTCAACGAACAGAACGCCCAGGCCGTCGGTTTCTACTTCAAGCAGGGCTTCGAGGTGATCGGTCGCTCGGAGAAGGATGGCATGGGCCAGCCCTATCCTTTGCTGCATCTGCGCCTCAAGCGCTGAGTGCGACAAATGTTGCCGGGCTTAACCGGCGCCAGGCAGGTACAATAGCCGCCCCCCTTTTTTACGGCCGCCGTCATGTCTGAACCCACCCGCCTTTCCAAACGTCTGATCGAGCTGGTCGGCTGCTCCCGTCGGGAGGCCGAACTGTTCATCGAAGGCGGCTGGGTCACGGTCGACGGCGAAGTCATCGACGAGCCGCAGTTCAAGGTCCAAGCCCAGAAAGTCGAACTGGACCCCGAAGCCAAGGCCACCGCCCCGGAGCCGGTGACCCTGTTGCTGCACCAACCGGTCGGCCTGAACCCCGAGGCGGCCATGCAACTGCTGCACGCCGAGACGCTCTCCGAGGAACACCGCTATGGCAAGCGTCCGCTCAAGGGGCACTTCCTGCGCCTGACCGCGGGTGCCGACCTGCAAGCCGGCGCCAGCGGCCTGGTGGTGTTCACCCAGGACTGGAAAATCCTCCGCAAGCTCACCGCCGACACCGCCAAGATCGAGCAGGAATATGTGGTGGAAGTCAGCGGCGATATCGTCGAGCACGGTCTCAACCGCCTGAGCCATGGCCTGACCTACAAGGGCCGCGAGTTGCCCGCGGTGAAAGCCAGCTGGCAGAACGAGAACCGCCTGCGTTTCGCGATGAAAAACCCGCAACCCGGGGTGATCGCGCTGTTTTGCCAGGCGGTCGGGCTCAAGGTCGTGTCCATCCGTCGGATCCGTATCGGCGGCGTCTCCATCGGCAAGGTGCCCGTGGGCCAATGGCGCTACCTGTCGACCAAGGAAAAATTCTAATCCCCGCTTCAACGTCGCGCAGATGCGCGGCGTCTACCTCTCAGGATGGTTCACATGATTCACAACGACGTACTGCGTAGCGTGCGCTACATGCTCGACATCAGCGACAACAAGGTCGTCGAGCTCATCAAGCTGACCGGCTTCGAAGTGGCCAAGGCCGATGTCATCACCTACCTGAAAAAGGATGAGGAAGAAGGCTTCGTGCATTGCCCGGACGAGGTCATGGCGCACTTTCTCGATGGCCTGGTGATCTTCAAGCGCGGCAAGGACGAAAGCCGTCCGGCGCTGCCGGTCGAGCTGCCGGTGACCAACAACATCATCCTGAAAAAACTGCGGGTCGCCTTCGAACTGAAGGAAGACGACATGCACGCGATTCTCAAGGCCGCCGAGTTCCCGGTGTCCAAGCCCGAGCTGAGCGCGCTGTTCCGCAAGTTCGGCCACACCAACTACCGTCCCTGCGGCGACCAGTTGCTGCGCAACTTCCTCAAGGGGCTGACGCTGCGCGTTCGCGGCTGATCTACTTCGACGTGCATGGCGCATCATTGCGCCGCCCAATAGTGGCTCCGCTTTTGACTCCTGACGGCTAGGGTATCGATACCTTTTCGCACTCAGGATTCGCCATGCACCCTTACTTCTCCCTGCAAGGCCGCACCGCCCTGGTCACCGGCGGTACCCGTGGCATCGGCAAGATGATCGCCAAGGCCTTTGTCGAGGCCGGTGCCCACGTCTACGTCTGTGCCCGGGATGCCGAAGCCTGCCAGCAGACCGCCGATGAACTCGGCGCCCTCGGGCACTGTGAGGCCCTGGCCGCCAACCTGGCGACCGAAGAGGGTGTGCTGGCGCTGGCAACGCGCCTGGGTGAGCGGATCGATCGACTGGATATCCTCGTCAACAACGCCGGCACCACCTGGGGTGCGCCGCTGGAAAGCTATCCGGTGAAGGGCTGGGAAAAGGTCATGCAACTGAACGTGACCTCGGTCTTCAACTGTATCCAGCAATTCCTGCCGCTACTGCGCAAGGCCGGCTCGGCGGCGAACCCGGCGCGAATCATCAATATCGGTTCGGTGGCGGGGATTTCTTCCTTCGGCGAGCAGGCCTATGCCTATGGCCCGAGCAAGGCGGCACTGCATCAACTGTCACGGATTCTGGCGCGGGAGCTGGTCAGCCAGCACATCAACGTCAATGTGATCGCGCCGGGACGCTTTCCGAGCAAGATGACCCAGCATATCGGCGCCGACGAGCAGGCGCTGGCCGAGGACACGGCGTTGATTCCCATGAAGCGCTGGGGGCGCGAGGAAGAGATGGCGGCGCTGGCGATCAGTTTGGCGAGTACCGCCGGGGCTTATATGACCGGGAATATCATTCCTCTGGATGGCGGCTTCAGCCTGTAATCACAGGAAATACCGAAGACTAACTTGTGGAACCCCATACCTGTGGGAGCAGAGCTTGCTCGCGAAGGGGCCCTTGTGGCCGCTAAAAACTTCGCGGCGGTGCGGCGATCCGGCAAGCTCCGCTCCCACAAGTTCAGATCCCGGCCCGCAACACGCTTTCGGGCAGCGCCTCGCCGCGCTCGACACTGGCTGCCACGGCCGCGATCAGCCCATCCAGCTCATACCCCTGGGTCTTCAGCCACTGCGGATCGTAATAGGTGGTGGCGTAACGCTCGCCGCCGTCACAGAGGATCGCCACGATCGACCCGCTCTCTCCCGCCTGGACCATCTGCCGTGCCGCCATCAGCGCACCGACCAGGTTGGTGCCGCTGGAACCGCCGACCCGCCGCCCCAAACGCTGCGCCAGGTAATGCATGGCCGCCAGGGACAAGGCATCCGGCACCTTGACCATGGCATCGATCACCTTGGGCAGGAACGACGCCTCGACCCGTGGACGCCCGATCCCCTCGATCCGCGAACCGCAGTCCAGACGCAGGCCGGCGTCCCCCGTCAGGTAAAAGTCAAAGAACACCGAACGCTCGGCATCGGCGCACAACACCCGGGTGCCATGCTGGCGATAACGCACATAACGCCCCAGGGTCGCCGTGGTGCCGCCGGTACCTGGGCTGGAAATCAGCCAGCTCGGCTCCGGATGCCGCTCGAAACGCAGCTGCTGGAAAATCGACTCGGCGATATTGTTGTTCGCCCGCCAGTCAGTGGCCCGTTCGGCGTAGGTGAACTGATCCATGAAATGGCCGCCGCTCTCCCGGGCCAGGCGCTCGGACTCGGCATAGATCTGCGTCGGGTCCTGCACCAGGTGGCTCTTGCCACCGTAGAAGGCAATCTGCGCGATCTTTTCCTGGGACGTGGTGGCCGGCATTACCGCGATAAACGGCAGGCCCAGCAGGCGCGCGAAATAGGCTTCGGAGATTGCCGTCGAACCGCTGGACGCCTCGATCACCGGCGCGCCCGGACGCAGCCAGCCATTACACAGCGCATAGAGGAACAGCGAACGCGCCAGGCGATGCTTCAGGCTGCCGGTCGGATGGCTGGACTCGTCCTTGAAGTACAGCTCGATGCCCGGCAGGCCCGGCAGCGGCAAAGGGATCAGGTGGGTGTCGGCACTGCGCTGGAAGTCGGCTTCAATGATCCGGATCGCTTCCCGGGCCCACTGTCGGTTGTCGCTCATGATGGGTACTCGTCTTGGAACGGAGGTGCTCGAAAGCACTGACGGCTGGCTGCGCCACTGGCCCAGGGCCAAACCGCTGAAGGATAAACAGAGATCGGAGCCCTGACAGGCTCCACGGCAATAATCCGTTAACTATAGGAAGTTTCCTACCGACCGCACAGATACAGTGAAGACGCAATTAGACACACAACTGCTAGGCTTTTGCGGTCAGCCCCTCAATCACCCGCTTATAACAAAAAAGAATATAACTTTTGTTTTAACAACTAACAGTACGGGTTAGGGTGTCCTACCTTTTTGAATTCATCGATGGAGAGCGACCTTGCCTCTGCGTAGCACTTTCACCCGTTTCTTTCAGCTGGAAGCTGCCAGCGGCCTGCTATTGATTGCCGCCGCAGCCCTGGCCCTGATCATCAACAACTCGCCGTTGTCGCACCTCTACGCCGGTCTGCTGGACGTGCCGGTGGTGGCCCAGGTCGGCGCCCTGCAAATCGCCAAACCCCTGCTGCTGTGGATCAACGACGGCCTGATGGCATTGTTCTTCCTGCTGATCGGCCTGGAGGTCAAGCGCGAACTCCTCGAGGGCCATCTGTCCAAGCCGTCGCAGGTGGTGCTGCCTGGTGCGGCAGCGATCGGCGGCATGGTGGTGCCGGCGCTGATCTACTGGTTCCTCAACCGTGACAATCCGGCGGCGCTCGACGGCTGGGCGATCCCCATGGCCACCGACATCGCCTTCGCCCTCGGGGTGCTGGCCTTGCTCGGCAAGCGGGTGCCGGTGTCGCTGAAGCTGTTCCTGATGACCCTGGCGATCATCGACGACCTGGGCGCGATCATCGTCATTGCAATCTTCTATTCCCATGAACTGTCGACATTGTCGCTGGCGCTGGCCGGGGCCTGCCTGGTGGCGCTGATCGCGATGAATCGCCTGGGGGTGGTCAAGCTCGGGCCCTATATGGTGATCGGCCTGATCCTCTGGGTCTGCGTGCTCAAGAGCGGCGTGCATGCGACGCTGGCCGGCGTGACCCTGGCGTTCTGCATTCCGCTGCGCACCCACAACGCCGAAGCCTCGCCATTGCTGAGCCTGGAGCATGCGCTGCATCCCTGGGTGGCGTTCGGCATCCTGCCGCTGTTCGCCTTTGCCAACGCCGGCGTGTCCCTGGCAGGCGTGAACCTGGAAAGCTTCACCCACCCTGTGCCGATGGGCATCGCCGCCGGCCTGCTGATCGGCAAGACGGTGGGCGTCTTCGGCCTGACCTGGCTGGCGGTCCGCGCGGGCCTCGCGGCGCTGCCCCACGGCGCCAACTGGGGGCAGGTGTTCGGCGTGGCGATCCTCTGCGGCATCGGTTTCACCATGAGCCTGTTTGTCGGCTCCCTGGCCTTTATACCGGGCAGCAGCGACTACGCCGGCATGGACCGCATGGGGATTCTCACCGGTTCGATCCTGGCGGCGGTGATCGGCTATGCCGTGATGGCGGGGGCCAGTCGCAAGCCCAAGGCGTCCGTGTAGCGTTCCGACAAAAGTTTTGGCGGTCTCACGGACCTCTTCGCGAGCAAGCTCTGCTCTACAGGTTCGTGGTGATCGCCTAATCAGCGAACACCAGAAAAAGAAAACCCCGACCAGTTACCTGGCCGGGGTTTCTTTTTAAGGCTGATTGCGAAATCAGTGGGAAACGCGGCTGGTGCCACCCACGGTGGAAATACGCACGCGCTCACCAACCCGGAAGATTTCGTTCGGCTGAACTTCCTGCACATAGGCACGCATGCTGCCGTCGTCTTCACGTACGGTGATTTCAACACCCTGGGCGCTGGTCAGGCCTTTTTCAGCCATGTTGCCCAGCACGCCACCAGCGACCGCACCAATCACCGCCGTCACGATACTGCCACGACCACCGCCGATGGCACTGCCGCCGACGCCACCGACAATAGCACCGGCACCGGCACCGATAGGCGAGTTGCTGCCTTCGATTTTCACTGGACGCAGCGACTCGATGGTGCCCATGCGAATGGTCTGCACGCGACGCGCTTCGTCACGGGAATAGGAATCGCCGGTCAGGCTGTTGGTGCAACCACCCAGCAACATCGCCATCGTGGAGAAGGAAGCAATCAACAAAACAGACTTACGCATAGGATCAACTCCAAAAGATATGACTTTAATTAAACTCCGCAGCTTGATCCCTGTCACGGCACCGCACGGATAAAATGATGTTCATTCAGCGCCAGTACAGCCTCGGCGCCCGGGAATTCGGAGCACATCAGACACTCGATGGAACGTGATCTGGCGCTACGGCTACCGGGAGACAGTGCAATACACAAAAAGTTCATATCTGAACTTCTGCGCAAATTCTGGGGGAAGCTTATCAAGCATCTGGCTTGGCGGCAGTGGTTTGAAACCACTGCCCCGGGAAATCCAGGTCAGATCAAGGTGCCAGGCGCCGACGTGTCCAGTCCGCGCCAAGCAGGCGGTAGTCGAGCCGGTCATGCAGGCGACTGGCGCGACCTTGCCAGAATTCGATGCGCTCCGGTAGCAAACGATAACCGCCCCAATGCTCAGGGCAGTCGGGCCGGGTATCGCTGAAACGCGCTTCGGTGTTCTGGAGCAAGCCCTCGAGTTCCCCGCGATCGGCAATCACTCGGCTTTGCGGTGAAGCCCAGGCCCCCAACCGACTGCCCAACGGGCGCACCTGGAAGTAGGCATCCGACTCCTGCGCCGAGACCTTGACCACCCGCCCCTCGATCCGCACCTGGCGTTCCAGGGTCGGCCAGAAGAAGGTCATCGCGGCAAAGGGACGGGCCGCCAGTTGCCGGCCCTTGTCGCTCTCATAGTTGGTGAAGAAGGTAAAACCCGCCTCGTCCAGGCCCTTGAGCAACAGGATGCGGCAATGCGGGCGCCCTTCCTCGTCCACCGTTGCCAGGGTCATGGCATTGGCCTCGACAGGCGCCTGCTCGGTTTTCACCGCCTCGGCGAACCACTGGTGGAACAGCGCAAACGGCTCGGCCGGGGCCAGGGCCTCGGTGAGACCGTCACGGGTGTAGTCTCGGCGCATATCCGCCAGGGCTTGAGTCATGGCGCGTTCCCTCTCGATCGTCAGGTCAGTTCTTGGTCGAGCTGTCGGTGCTGGCGTCTTTCTTCGCCGGCGCTGCAGCCTTGTCCGCCGCGGGCTTGGCCGCCGCTTTCTTGACCGGGGCCTTCTTGTGCACCGGGGCTTTCTTGGCCACGGCCTTGCCCTTGGCAGCCGCTTTCTTCGCCACAGGCGCAGCCACTGCCGGCTTGACGTCAGCAGCCGCCACCTGGGTGACCGGAAGCGGAGCCGGCATCGGAATGCTGTATTTGCTCAACAGCGCAACCATGGTGTTCTGCGGCGTCAGGATGATTTCCACACGACGGTTCAGGGCACGGCCTTCGCTGCTGTCGTTGGCGGCACGCGGCATGTCCGCGCCCATGCCACGCAGCATCAGGCGATCACGATGCAGGCCGCTGAGACCGAAGATCGCGGCAACGGACTGAGCCCGTTGCTGGCTCAAGGCCTGGGTCGACTCGGCGCTGGTGCTGTTGTCACCATGGCCGAGGATCAGCACGGCGGTCTTGGGATCGCCCTCGACGGTCTTGGCGATTCGGCTGAAAGGACCGAGGGTGACCGGCAGCAACATTTCCGGGCGTTTGGGGTTGTAGAAACCGTCCACGGGGGCAATGACCACCAGCACGTTTTCACGCCGCTCCAGCTTCAGGGAGCTGTCCTGGATGGCGACACGCAGGCGCGGCTCATAGTCGTCGAGCCAGGCCTGGGTGATTTTCGGATCGGGCATCGGCACGGCCTTGACCGGCGGCGGGGCGGTTTCCTTGGCCTTGTCCGAGCTGCCGAACGGCCACCACCAGTGGGTAGCAGGATCGGTCTGCGGTGCTGGCGTCGTTGCGGCGGCAACCGCCGTGGCCAGTGGCACGGGCTTGTCCTGTGGCTTGGCGGCCGGCGCAGCAGCCTGGGCCGGGTCTTTCACGGCAGCCTTGTCGGACGAACCGAACGGCCACCACCAGCTGCTGCCGGTATCCGCGCTGGCTGTCGGCGCGACTGCAACGCTTGGAGCTGCGGGTGCCACGACAGGCGCTACCGGAGCACCGGCCTTGGCGGCGGGCGCGGGTGCAGCAGGTTTGGCCGGGAGCTTGGCAGCATCCTTGGACGTGGCTACGGCTGCCGCAGGAGCGGCGGGTGTACCCGCGTTAGCTGTCGCCGGGGCTTGAGCAATGTCCTTGTCCGCACTTTGTGGAAGTTGCGCACAACCGGTCACGGTCAGGCAGAGGGCCAGGGCGAGAGACTTGTTCGATGACATTGGATATCCACAAAATGAGATAGAGAAACGAGGGCCTTCAGGCCCCATGAAACAGTGTATTAGAAAGCAAAAAAGTCACAGGGTTCCGGCCTACGACTTTATCCGAGCATTCTACAGACAGCCGGCAAGAATCCGTACTAGCTTCTGTGCCCGTGGGTCCATCAAGACATAAGGGCCGAGGGTATTGGTAACGAAGCCAAACGCGACATCGTATTCGGGGTCGGCAAAGCCGACGGAACCGCCGGCACCCGGGTGGCCGAAGGCCTTGGCCCCGAGGCCGAACGTGGCGTTGGGAACCTCCGGCTGATCGAGCATGCAGCCCAGGCCGAAACGGGTCTGGGTCAGCAGGGTCTTGTCCATGCCCAGGCTGTGCTGGCGGGTCAGTTCCTCGAGCATGTCGGCTTCCAGCAGGCGCCCGTCGAGCAGGCCGCTATAGAAGCCCGCCAGGCTGCGTGCATTGCCATGCCCGTTGGCGGCCGGTTGCTGCATGCGCCGCCACTCCGGCTTGTTGGTGCTGGTCATGATCGACGGTGGGTTGGTGAACGCCCGGGTGCTCATCGCCTCGGGTTCGCGCATCGTCACTTGCAGCAGGCGCTGGGCCGCCGCATCGCCGACATTGCCCTTGCCCCGGGCGATATGGGCGACGCGATGGAATTCTTCGTCCGCCAGGCCAACATGGAAGTCCAGGCCCAGCGGCCGGGCAATCCGCGCCACGATGGACTCGCCCGGCCCACGGCCATCGGCGCGTCGTAACAACTCGCCGACCAGCCAGCCATAGGTGATCGCGGCGTAGCCATGGCCCTCGCCGGGCGTCCACCAGGGGGTTTCGGCCGCCAGGGCGTCGACCATGGTCTGCCAGTTGTAGAGCGCCTCGGGAGGCAGCAACTGGCGCAAGGCCGGCAAGCCGGCCTGATGGCAGAGCAGCTGGCGCAGGGTGATACCGGACTTGCCGGCGGCGGTGAACTCGGGCCAATACTGGGCAACCGGAACATCCAGTTGCAGCTTACCCTCGGCCACCAGTTGCAGCGCGGTGACAGCGGTAAAGGTCTTGGTGCAGGAAAACAGGTTGGCGATGGTGTCGCTGTGCCAGGCCTCGGCGCCATCCTTGTCGGAGGAGCCGGCCCAGAGATCGACCACGGTTTCACCGCCGATCTGGATACAGAGCGCGGCGCCGCGCTCCTGGGGATCGTCGAAAAGGGCCGCGAAGGCTTCGCGCACCGCCTCGAATTGAAGTTCGAAATGACCCTGAATCTGCACCCGTGACTCTCCCGCCGCAACACCTTCCAAAGTGGCCTGCATTGTTCCAGCGATTGGCAGGTTTGGGAACAGACCTGAATCAGACAATTCGTAACACCTTGCAAGAATTGTCAGACGCTGCGCGAAACGCTGTAGGAATCAGTAACCGTTACCGGAATGACCGCCGGGATGCCCAGCGCCCTCCCCGCTAGCACTGCCCGAACGACCGTTGCCACCATTGTCATCCTGGCCGATGCCCTTCGCGGCCTTCTGCTGCGCCTCCACCTTGGCTTTCTCGGCTTCCTTGTTGAGCAAAGCCAGGGCCTGCAGGTTGCTCTTGCGCACGCTCTCGACAAAGCCCTGGAATGGCACATCGGTAATGCCCACCAGGCCGAAATGGCCGTTTTCACCGTCCAGCAGACGACCGCTGACCGGCTGGTCGAGGTACTGGAACCAGTGCACGCCGACGATCGACGGCTGGGCCACCGCCTGCTTGAGGAACGCGGCATAGGCCGGGCCCCGATCTTCTTCCCGGGCCAGTTCCGTCACGCCCCCCCAGAATGGGCCACGGTCCTTCGAGCCGAAGTTGAACTCGGTGATCAGCACCGGTTTGTTCAATGCCTCCAGTTGATCGAAGTCGTATCCGTCCTGGGGCTTGAGGGTGTAGAAGTTGAAGCTCAACACATCGCAGTACTGGGCACAGGACGCCACGGCCTCGGGCGTGCTGACGGCAAAACGACCGCCCAGCAGCAGGTGATTCGGCGCATGCCATTTCAGCGAGTCGGAAATGGTCTTGAAGTAGGTATCGGCAAACACCTTCTGGAAATACTTCAGGTCCGCTTCGATCTGTGGGTGGGCGGGATTGGGCAGCGGCGCCTCGAAACCCGGGTCTTCCATCTGCTCCCAGGTCGGAATCTCCACGCCCCAGGCCTTGGACAGGCCCTGCTGGTTGCGGTACTTGTCGCGCAACTGCTTGAGGAAGGCGCGCTTGGCCGGTACGTCGGTGGTCATGCGCAACGTGCCGTAGGCCAGGGCGTAACGGGATTTCGGATCGTCGCCGGGACCGGCCCAGGCCAGTTCGTTGTCGGCGAAGTAACCCACCAGCCAAGGATCGTCGCGATGATCACGTGTGGCAATCGCCACCGCGCGCTCGGTGGCCATGGCAAAACGCGGGTCGAACGGATCGGGCATGCCGCCCCACCAGTCGCTGCCAGTGCTGATGCTCGCATAATCGCCGACGATGGACAGTGGCAAGGTGTAAGGCACACGGTCGTTCAGGCCCAGGGCCGGATCGCTCCAGTTACCGATGGTGTTGAAGCCCCAGGCCTGCAAGCGGTCCAGGGTGTGCTTCTGCCAGCGTTGCTCGTCCAGACCCGGGGCGCAGGGCACCTTGGGTTCAGCCGGCGCGGTGGTCGCGCACGGCGAACCGTAGGTGCGTTCCAGGTTGGCGCCGTAGAAATCGAACCAGCGCCCGGACTTGAAGGCCCGGCCCTGGGAAGCCCCGCTGGTGATGCTGTTGTCGGCCTTGCCATAGTAGGCGGCCAGGGGCTCACCATCCTTGGGCAGGTCGCTGAACATGCCTTCACGACCTTCGACATAGGTCTGCTGGTCGTGAGCGCTGACGGTATTCACACCCAGGGAGTAGAACGGATGCCCCTCCGGCGTCACCAGGTACCAGCGGCCGTCGTGCTTTTCGGTACGGAAGAAACCCGTGGCGTCGAAGAGCGGGCCCTTGAGCGAACCGCCGAACTTGTCCCGGGCACTGCGCTCGCGCTCGGTCAGCCAGGTCTTCAGTTGCTGGCTTTCCTTGCTCGCGGCGGCCTTGAGCTGATCGTCGCTGCTGATTTTTTCCGGCCACTTGGCACGGGTCGACTGGCCGTAGCCATCCACCAGTGAGCTATAGACGGCCTTGACCACATCGTCACCGGCCTGCACGCCGAAACGTTCCAGAAGGATGTTCTGAGGCACTTTGGGGGCGTCCATCGACAGGGTCACCGACACCACCTGCTGGCGATTCAATTCGCCCTGGCTGCTGGCCAGCAACACCCGCTGGCCATCCACCGTGGTCGGCATCGGCGGCCCGGCACGCATGCCCTGGCTCAACGGCGAACTGGCCTGCAGTGGCACCAGCAAGGTCTGCGCGGGACCGGCCGGCAGGTCGACGCGACTGGTGAGGGTCTTGCCGTCGCTGCTTTGGATCGTCACGTTGAGGGTCAGCGCCCAATCCATCGCACTCTGGATCCGCAGGCTCATGGCCCCCGCCTGCGACCAGTCCCAGGCGCCGGTCTGCGGCGTGAGACGCAGGCTCGGCTGCGCTGCAGGGTTGAAGGTGACCCGCCGCAGCACTTCGCCTTCGGCCGTCTGCTCCGCGTTGTATTGCGGCAGGCTCGCATCCACGGTGACCACCTGCACCACATCGGCGGGACGAACGAAGTTGAACAGCGTCTGTTGCCCGGCAGGCGCGGCCCAGAGCGGCGCGGCGAACAACAAGGCGAAAACGGCGGGCAGCGTACGGCCAATCATATGAATCAAACTCTCCCTTACGGCCAGTCAGAGGCCAGCGTGACGCCAAGCGGCGCCATCCGTAGACAACGAAGTTAGTTATTTAACCTGCATCACATCAAGAAATTTCCCGCCGGAACGGCGGCAAGGCATTGAGGATAGCTTTTCCGTAGCGCTGGGTGACCAGGCGCCGGTCGAGCAAGGTGATGATGCCGCGGTCTTCCTCGGTACGCAGCAGCCGCCCGCAGGCCTGGACCAGCTTGAGGGAAGCGTCCGGCACGGAGATCTCCATGAACGGGTTGCCGCCACGGGCTTCGATCCATTCGGCCAGTGCCGCCTCGACCGGATCGTCCGGGACCGAGAAGGGAATCTTGGCGATCACCACGTGCTCGCAGTAGGCGCCGGGCAAGTCCACCCCTTCGGCAAAGCTCGCCAGGCCGAACAACACGCTGGAATCACCGCCATCGACCCGGGCCTTGTGCTTGTTGAGGGTCTCCTGCTTCGACAGGTTGCCCTGGATGAATACCTGCTTGCGCCAGTCGCGGTCCAGGCCGTCGAACACGTCCTGCATCTGCTTGCGTGAGGAAAACAGCACCAGGGTGCCCTTGGAGCCTTCCACCAGTTCCGGCAGGTCGCGAATGATCGCGGCGGTATGCGCCACTGCATCGCGAGGGTCGGCGTTGAGATTCGGTACCCGCAGCACACCGGCATCGGCGTGATGGAAGGGGCTCGGCACCACTGCGGTCACGGCTTTTTTCGGCAGGCCGGCACGCATGCGGAAACGGTCGAAGGTCCCCAGCGCGGTGAGGGTTGCCGAGGTCACCAGGGCGCCGTAGGCCACGTTCCACAGATTGCGCCGGAGCATTTCAGCGGCGAGGATTGGACTGGCGTTGACCTCGATGTCAAACAACACACCGCTCTCGGCCAGGCTCAACCAGCGGGCCATGGGCGGATTGTCTTCCGGGTCTTCGGCGGTAAAGGCGGTCCACAGCTCCCAGTTGCCCTGGGCGCGGGACAGCAAACTGCCGAACAGCGGGTACCATTCCTCGGCCTGGTGGCTGGCGATGCCGATATTGACCTCGCCATCCATGCCTTCCTTGAGCAACTCGGTCAGGCGGGTGAAGAGGTCGTTGAGGCGGGCGAAGCCTTTCTTCAGCTCGATGCCCATCTCGCGGATATGCTCCGGGATCACCCCGCCGACAAAACGATGGCGCGGCCGCTCGCGGCCCTCGGTGTCTTCACCGGTCTTGAAGTCGGCCAGTTGCTCGCAGGCGCTGAACATGAACTGCTGGTGGGTCTTGATCTCCCGAGCCAGCTCCGGCACCTGCTCGATCAGCTTGCCCAGGTCACCGGGCAGCGGATGCTGGGCCAGCAGCTTGGTCAGGTTCTTGGCGGTCTGCTCCAGCCAGTCGGCGGTGGAGCGCAGCCGGGTGTAGTGGGCGAAGTGGCCGATGGCCTTGTCCGGCAGGTGATGGCCTTCGTCGAACACATAGAGGGTGTCACGTGGGTCGGGGAGCACCGCGCCACCACCCAGGGCCAGGTCGGCGAGCACCATGTCATGGTTGGTGACGATCACGTCGACCTTGCCCATGCCCTCGCGAGCCTTGTAGAAGGCGCACTGGCCGAAGTTCGGGCAATGGCGGTTGGTGCACTGGCTGTGATCGGTGGTCAGGCGCGCCCAATCGGCGTCTTCCAGGGCGTTGGGCCAGCTGTCGCGATCGCCGTCCCATTTGTTCCCGGCGAGCTTCTCGATCATGCTGGTGAACAGCTTCTGGCTGGCCTCATCGACCTCGATGCGGAAACCTTCCTCTTCGAACAACTGCGCGGTGGCGGTCTGCGCATGACCCTCCTGCAACAGCATGTCGAGCTTGGACAGGCACATATAGCGCCCGCGGCCCTTGGCCAGGGCGAAGCTGAAGTTCAAACCGCTGTTGCGCATCAGGTCGGGCAGGTCCTTGTAGACGATCTGCTCCTGCAGCGCGACGGTGGCGGTGGCGATCACCAGACGCTTGCCGGCGGCCTTGGCGGTGGGAATCGCCGCCAGGCTGTAGGCCACGGTCTTGCCGGTACCGGTACCCGCCTCCACGGCGACCACGGCCGGATCGCCACTGCGTCGGCCTTCGTCATCGGTGTCGATATCGCCGAGGACCTTGGCCACTTCGGCGATCATCAGGCGCTGGCCGTAACGCGGCTTGAGGCTCTTGGCTTCGAGAAAACGCGAGTAGGCGCCCTGGATCGTGGTTTTGAGTTCGGTGCTGATCATGAGTCTTCAGGCGCAAGAAACGCTGGATAAATTTTCAGTGGTTCGAATGGACGGCTATCATACCCCGCTAAACCCTCGCGCGCCGCACGGAGTACCCGAATGACCGTTTTTGCCCTTGTCTACACCCTCCACGTCCTGGCCGCGCTGGTCTGGGTCGGCGGTATGTTCTTCGCCTGGATGATCCTCCGTCCGGCGGCCATGGCCGCGTTGGAAGGCCCGGCCCGGCTGAAGCTGTGGCTTCAGGTGTTCCAGCGCTTCTTCGTCTGGGTCTGGGTCGCGGTGGTGCTCCTGCCGATCAGCGGCGTGGGGCTGATCCAGTTGCGCTTCAGCGGATTCGAGACCGCACCGCGTTATGTACAGGTCATGATGGGCCTGTACATCGTCATGGTTGCAGTCTTTATTCGTATCCAGTCGTTGCAATTGCCGGATCTGCGCCAGGCGGTAGAGGCCCAGGACTGGCCTGCGGGTGCGGCGACGCTGGGACGGATTCGGCGGCTGGTGGGGATCAATCTGCTGATCGGACTGGTGCTGGTGGCCGTTGCGGCGGCACGTCCGATGTTTTGAATGCGGAGGCTGGCTGGACGCAGGAGCCGGGCCTGCCACGGACCGTGTAGGAGCCGGCTTGCCGGCGATGAGGTCAGCAAGCCTGGCATGATCGGTCGCTATCGCCGGCAAGCCAGCTCCTACAGGGTTTGTAGCGTTTTCACGATATTGTTACAGCCGCTGAACCGTCACGCTGCCCGCGGGACCAACCGGCCCCGGCTTGCCCGCCAGACCCGGACGACCGGACTTGCCACCGTCTGTGTCGTAGACAAAACAACCCTTGGACTTGCCGCCCGCGCCCGGACGCCCCGCCGCGCCGGCAATACCGCCGTTACCGCCATCGACCAGCACCTGGATCTGCGCCGCAGGATAATCCCGTGGCAACTGCAACCGAACCTGTGCCCCCGCCGCGCCCGGATGGCCATCGCCGCCATTGTCGCCGTCCGCGCCTTGACCGGCCGCGCCCCAGGTACAACCCGGCTCATCGCCATTGGCCCCATCGAGCCCGACAAACCCCGGCACACCCGCGCCACCCCGGGCATCGATCGACAGCAATGGACCGCTGAGCGCGTCGATGCGCAGATCCAGGTTCCGTCCCGGCGAAGGGGCTCGCTGATAGGTGCCCGGTGCTCCAACCGCGCTGATCTGGCTACCGCTACCCAGCTCGGCACGCGTGGCCTTGAGTGCGAACCCCTGCTCGCTCGGTACAATGGCGATACGCGCCGACTTGCCCAGGTGCAGTTCACCGATATTCAGTTGCGTGACGCTGGCGGGCACCAGCAAGGTACCAAAGTCGGCCACATCCAGACGTTCCAGTTGCAGCACCGAGGTGCTGGCGGGCAGGCGCAGCATGGAATTGGTTTCGACGGTCACGACCTGGGCAAACGCCAGGGGGCTGCACAGGGCAGCCAACAGACACAGGCTACGCATGCTGGTGTTCCTCACGGGTGGGCAAAGGCAGGATTTGCAGATGGAACATGCCGAACAGCAGGATCTGCGCCCGGTCGCGCCAGGGATGGGCGCGGCCCTGCAGGCTGCCATTGAACAGCATGATCTCCAACAAATGTGTCAACAGCAGCATGCTCCCGGCCAGATCCACCAGGACCCGGAACGGACTGATCAGCGGATGCACCAGATTGACCAGCACCACCAGCCAGAACATCAGCGTCAACACCTTCCCCAGCCCCCAAAGCACCTTCATACGCCCCCCTGATGAGTTATTCTTTGGCGCACAGTAAGGCGAGTCAGGGCAGTTTGCCAGAGGCCGTTGAAAATTCGCCCGTGTTTGCCGCTCCGACCGAGGAATCCCGATGCCTGAAAGCCTTTCCGCCCGCACGCCCCAGCAAGCGCTGGCGGCCCTGCTGGACCGTTACGCCCCGCAAAACCTGCTGCTCGTCGGGGCCGGCAGCTTCCCGGCACTCGAGGCGTTCCAGGCCGCCCATCCCGAAACCCAGGTGGCCTTCGCCGAACCTGGCCCGCTGTCGGCCGCACTGGCCGCCCGGCGTTTCGACCTGGCGCTGGTGGTCGACTGTCTGGAGCACCTGCCCAAGCGTGACGGCCGGCAGTTGCTCGGTGGCATTCGCAACCTCAACGCCAGCCGCATCGCGGTGCTGGTGGACATGGCCGCCAGCGGCTGGCAGGACAGCGACTTCTTCGCCCTGGCCCTGCAAAACAGCGAACGCTTTGCCCGCGACGATCAGGTACTGACGTTGTTCACCTATGATCTGAAGGAATACAAACAGGTACCGGACTGGCTGAACGCCAAGTTCTGGGCCAACCCGGAAAATTTCGGCAAGTACTGGTGGTGATTCCCGTGAGCACATCCATCTGTCCCTGTGGTAGCGGCAACCTGCTGGAGGCCTGCTGCGGCCATTATCACGCGGGCCATCCGGCCCCCTGCGCCGAAGCCCTGATGCGCTCGCGCTACTGCGCCTATGTATTGGGGCTGGTCGACTACCTGGTGAACACCACGCTGCCCATTCAACAACCGGGGCTGGACCGCCAGGCCATCGGCGAATGGAGCGCGCAAAGCACCTGGCTGGGCTTGGAGGTGGAAAGCTCGGAAGTCTTTGGCGGCCAGCCCGAGCATGCCTTCGTGACCTTTACCGCGCGTTGGCACGACAGCAATGGCGAACACAGCCACCGGGAAAAGTCGTCCTTCGTACAAACCGATGGGCGCTGGTATTTCATCGACCCCACCGTGCCCCTCAAGGCCGGGCGCAATGACGCCTGCCCCTGCGGCAGCGGGCAGAAATACAAGAAGTGCTGTTCCGGCTACCTGCTCAGCTGAGGCGCAGGTGTGAGATATCCGGCACCGTGACGACGGTTGCCACCGACAGTTGGCCCATGTCGGCACCGACCGGCGCCACGCTGAAGGCCGACAGATCCAGGGCCAACGCGACGGGCTCGGGCTTGGCATCCTGCATATCGCTGCCGACCTCGGCGATGCCGAAGTCCGGCGCATCGACCTCGCTGAACGCGGCCATATAGGCATCCCGCGGCGCCACCTGGGCACGGCCCGGCGCTGGGACCGGGGCCGTCATCTCGATCTCTTCGACGGCCATCTCGACCACCGCGACCAGAGCCCCGGCACGCTCGAGGGTGACCCTATACTTTTCCGCCGCCGCGGCATCGAGATTGCTCTTGAGCACCAGGCGCCGTCCGGAGAACAGCAGTTCGACGCGCTGGGCATCGGCCTGGAACAGCCGGGCCAGGTTGCTTTTGACCTGATCGGGCGCAGCACCGGGTAGCGATTCGCCACTAAAGACAATCTCGTAAAGCGTCATGATCACACTCCTGTGCGCCGACCTGATCCGTTGCGCGAATGCTCAGCAGTATCACCCAGTGGATTTACCGCCACAACCATGAGCTTTTTCTGTCACAGGCTTGCTATGCTGGGGCCTCGGCGGGAGGAACCCCATGCACTCACGGACACTTGGCACGCTCGGCCTGCTTATGCTGTTGACGCTTTCCGGCTGTGCGTCCTGGTTCGACAGCGGTACCCGCGAGCCCGAGGTTCGCCTGGTGCGGGTCGAACTGATCAAGGCGCGCCTGGTACAACAGAAATTTCGCCTGCACTTTCGTGTCGACAACCCCAACGACGACAGCCTGACCGTACGCAGCCTGCATTATCGTCTCTACCTCGACGGCTGGCTGCTGAGCGAAGGCGAGTCCGACACCGGCTGGTTCACCGTGGAAGCCAACAGCCACGCGTCCCTGGTCATTCCAGTCAGGACCAACCTCTGGGAACACCTGCGCGACCTGACCAAGCGCCTGAAACACCCCCATGATCCGATCCCCTACCGACTGGAGGGCGAACTGGAAACCGGACTATTCCTCAGCCATGACGTGCACCTGGAGCGTAAAGGCGAGATAATTCCCGCCGAAATTATTCCGGAGTGACACCAGCATGACCCAGCAACCCCATGTCCACGGCCCTGATTGCAACCACGATCACGAGCATGAGCAGCACGATCACGACCATGGTCATGTCCACGGCCCGAACTGCGGTCACGCTCACCAGGAGCCGGTACGCAACGCGCTGAAGGACGTGGGTCGCAACGATCCGTGCCCGTGCGGCAGCAGCAAGAAATTCAAGAAGTGCCACGGGGCCTGAGGCTTTCTGCCAGTAACGCCCCCGCAGGAACGCATTGAACCCATTTCAATGCAAAAAAAAATCCCCGACCAGATCGGGGATTTTTTATGGGCAGGTGCAGGAGCGCGCTACTGGAACAGCGCCTCGCTGGACAGGCCATTCTTCTCGAGGATCTCGCGCAGGCGCTTGAGTCCCTCGACCTGGATCTGCCGAACGCGCTCGCGGGTCAGGCCGATCTCCAGACCGACATCCTCCAGGGTACTGCTCTCATGCCCGCGCAGGCCAAAGCGCCGTACAACCACCTCACGCTGCTTGTCGGTCAATTCCGACAACCACTGGTCGATACTCTGGGACAGGTCGTCGTCCTGAAGCAACTCGCAGGGATCGGTAGGTCGATCATCGGTGAGGGTATCGAGCAACGTCTTGTCGGAATCCGGCCCCAGGGACACGTCCACCGAAGACACCCGCTCATTCAGGCCGAGCATGCGCTTGACCTCACCCACCGGTTTTTCCAGCAGGTTGGCGATTTCTTCAGGGGAAGGCTCATGATCGAGTTTCTGGGTCAGCTCCCGTGCCGCCCGCAGATAGACGTTCAGTTCCTTGACCACGTGAATAGGCAGGCGAATGGTCCGGGTCTGATTCATGATCGCCCGTTCAATCGTCTGGCGGATCCACCAGGTGGCATAGGTTGAGAAGCGAAAGCCACGTTCCGGATCGAATTTCTCCACCGCCCGGATCAAGCCGAGGTTGCCCTCTTCGATCAGGTCCAGCAGGGAAAGACCGCGGTTGACATAACGTCGGGCGATTTTCACCACCAGGCGCAGGTTGCTTTCGATCATGCGCTTGCGGCCCGCGGGATCGCCACTTTGCGACAGGCGCGCAAAATGAACTTCTTCTTCCGGGGACAACAAGGGGGAAAAACCGATTTCATTGAGATACAACTGGGTCGCATCCAGCGCCCGCGTGTAGTCAATGTACTTGTGCTGCTTGAGCGCAGCAGCATTCTTGGTCTTGGCACGAACTGGGGGTGGAGAACTGTCGTCCTCCGGCATCATATCCATGACGATGTCGGAGTCCATAAGGAGCACCTCATCATCGATGTCAAACCCCGGCGCTTCTTTACTGAGAGCCATTGTTATAGTCCTTTGGTGAGTTCGACCTCAAGCTCGAGCGGCGCCTTTATCCTTGGCAACGCTGGAACCTGTTCCCACTACAGTCAGGAGAACAGGCTGGAAAACGGATCAACGACGTGGCAGGAATTGCAGTGGGTCTACGGGTTTCCCCTGGCGGCGAATCTCAAAATGCAGTTTCACCCGGTCCGTACCAGTTGATCCCATCTCGGCAATTGTCTGTCCGACCTTGACCTGCTGACCCTCCCGAACCAACAGCCTACGGTTGTGACCGTAAGCACTGACGTAGGTATCACTGTGTTTGATGATGACCAGCTCGCCGTAGCCCCGCAACCCACTCCCGGCGTAAACCACTGACCCATCAGATGCAGCTAAAACAGGCTGTCCCAAATCTCCGGCGATATCAATACCTTTATTCAAACTACCGTTTGAAGAGAATTTTCCAATCAGAATACCGTTTGAAGGCCACGCCCAACCCTTCGGCGCGGGACCGGCCGGCGGCATCGGCGCCGCTGCCGCAGGTGCCTGGGCCGAGGGTTGCGAGGTGGTTGCAATGCCAGACGCGCCGTTGGCCGGACGCCGGGTGATGGTGAACTTGCTCGAAGGCGAAGCGCTCGACGACGTCGAGGCGACAGCCGTCGGTGTTGAATTTGAACGGCTGTCGAAGCGAATCGCCTGACCCACGTGGATGGTGTAAGGCTCGGGAATATTGTTACGCGCGGCCAGGGCTTTCCAGTCCCAACCGTAGCGGAAGGCGATCGAAAACAGGGTATCACCACGGGTGACCACATGCTGGCCGGTGGTGGTCATCGGTTTCTGTGGCGTCGCGCTGGCGGCTGTCGTTGTAGCGTTGCCGTTACGATCAACGACGCGCACGCCGTTCTTTGGAGCACTGGAGCAACCAGCCAGTAAAGCACTGAGGGCAAGGCCGATCATCAGGCGCTGAACGCTTGCTTTACCCATACGCTGCCGAATGACTGTGAGACTCACCCGCCGCTCCCTTTGTGGTGGCTGAAATAAGAGTGCCTGTACAGGCGGTAATGTGACGTAAGTATAACTGGCTGTTGGAATTTCACTGACAACAAAGCCAAGTCGAAAACCCGACACATTTTAAACATGGGTGCCGTACCAGTCCCGCTCTAAGACCTACGACCTTAAACAGAATTCATTGCCGTTCAACAAATGTTCAGGCCAACGGTCCGTTAAGCAGCGGAACGAAACGTACCGCGCCTAATACATGACGGGAAAAACCCTGCTCTTCGCGCACGATCAGCATCAACTGCTGGACTTCACCGGCACCCACCGGAATCACCAGGCGACCGCCCGGGGCCAATTGATCGAGCAAGGCCTGGGGCACATCCGTGGCGACGGCGGTGACAATAATGCCGTTGTACGGCGCCAGTGCCGGCCAGCCCTCCCAGCCATCGCCCCAACGGAACACCACGTTGCGCAGGTTGAGCTCGACCAGACGCTCCTTGGCGCGATCCTGCAGGACCTTGATCCGCTCCACCGAAAACACCCGCTCCACCAGCTGCGACAGCACCGCCGTCTGGTAACCGGAGCCGGTACCGATCTCCATCACCTTGTCCAGCGGCCCGGCCTCCAGCAGCAGCTCGCTCATGCGCGCCACCATATAAGGCTGGGAAATGGTCTGGTTGTGGCCGATCGGCAGCGCCGTATCTTCGTAGGCACGATGGGCCAGTGCCTCGTCGACAAACAGATGACGCGGCGTGCGACGGATCACTTCCAACACCTGGGCGTTGGTCACACCTTCTTCATAGAGTCGCTGAATCAAGCGTTCGCGGGTTCGCTGGGAGGTCATGCCGATACCGCGACGCATCAGTTCGTCTTGCTCACGGGTCATCAAGCAAGCCCCTCCAGCCAACCGCCCAGCGACTGGAAGGCACCATTGAAGGTGCGATCCAGTTGCAGCGGCGTCACCGAGACAAACCCTTGCATCACGGCATGGAAGTCCGTCCCCGGGCCACCGTCTTCGGCGTCTCCGGCGGCGGCGATCCAGTAACCGGCCTTGCCCCGTGGGTCGACCACCCGCGTCGGCGCCGCGGCCCGGGCCCGATGGCCCAGGCGCGTGAGCTGGATACCGCGAATGCGCTCCAGGGGCAGATTGGGAATATTCACATTGAGCACCGTGCGCGCGGGCAGCGCCAGGCCTTCATGGGCCTGCACCAGCAGGCGGGCGAAATGCGCGGCGGTGGCCAGGTTGTCGACCTGGCGCGAGGCCAGCGAAAAAGCGAACGAAGTACGCCCGAGGAAGCGCCCCTCCAGGGCGGCCGCCACCGTACCGGAATACAGCACGTCATCCCCCAGGTTGGCCCCCAGGTTGATACCGGACACCACCATGTCCTGCTCCTGCGCCAACAAGGCATTGAGCCCCAGGTGCACGCAGTCGGTGGGTGTGCCGTTCAGGCTGATAAAGCCGTTGGGCAATGTATGTGGGTGTAGCGGGCGATCCAGGGTCAGCGAGCTGCTGGCGCCACTTTTGTCCTGGTCCGGGGCAATCACCGTGCACTCGGCATAGTCCACCAGCGCAGCATGAAGCGCGGCGAGACCGGGTGCGAAAACCCCATCGTCGTTCGAAATCAGAATACGCATGAGCTGTCCGTCTGTCCTACCGGCACCAGATCGACGAGTTCGCGCACCAAAGCAGTGGCGAAGCATCCGGCCGGCAGGATGAATTCCAGTTGCAGAATGTCAGACTCCGGATAATGCCACGACAACCGGCCAATGGGCAGCCGCAGGATGCGTCGTTCGTGTTCCATGGTCGCCTTGACCAGCCATTGGCAGAGCTCGGCCTCGCGCTCGGCAACCGCTTGCTCCAGGGCAAAAGTCGCACCCGCCGCCGGTGACGGACCTTCGCCCCACTGCGGACCGGTGGGGTGCAGATCGAGAATGGCCAGGCGCGGATCGCTGCATTCGGCCTCACCGGCCGGGAAGAAACTGCGGCTGTCGGTGAAGGCCAGCAGGTCGCCGACCTGGGCCCGGTTCCAGCTGCCGTCGGCGACACGCGCCGCCAGCACCTGGTTGAACAGGTAGCTGCGGGCCGTGGACAGCAACCGCGAACGCACATTGCGCTGCTCGGGCAAGGCCTGGCGCGCCGCATAGGAACGGGCCTCGCCGAGGTTGCCGCCGAGGTGACCGAAACGCTGGGCGCCGAAATAATTCGGAATACCTTGCGCGGCGATCTGTTCGAGGCGTTGCTGCAAGCCGTCCTTGTCCGCGTTCAATTGGGTCAGGCGCAGGGTGAAGCCGTTGGCGGCATGGGCGCCGCGTTGCAGCTTGCGCTTGTGCCGCGCACTCTTGAGGATCAGCAGGCTGTCGTTCTGGGCCGCCGACAGGTCCGGATCGGCCTTGCCCGGCAGTTGTACGCTGAACCACTGGCGCGTCAGGGCCTGGCGGTCCTTGAGACCGGCATAGCTGACGGTACGCAACGGCACGCCGGCGGCCTTGGCGATACGCCGGGCAGCCTCTTCCGTATTCAGGCCGCGCTTCTCCACCCACAACCACAGGTGCTCGCCCTCGCCGCTCAGCGGGATATCGAGGACTTCATCGACCTGGAAGTCTTCGGCCGTGGCCTTGAGCACCGCGCTCCCGAGGACATCGCCGTAGGCACGCGGGCCCAGCAGTTCCAGTTCAGTCATGCGCGTAGCAACAAGGCGACGCTGTGCACAGCGATGCCTTCTTCACGGCCGGTGAAACCGAGCTTTTCAGTGGTGGTGGCTTTGACGTTCACTTGATCCAACTCAACTTCAAGATCCGCGGCAATCAGCGCGCGCATCGATTCGATATGCGGCGCCATTTTCGGCGCCTGGGCAACGATAGTGTTATCGACGTTGCCGACTTTCCAGCCCAGGGCCTTGATCAACGACACCACATGACGCAGCAGCACCCGGCTGTCGGCGCCCTTGTAGGTCGGGTCGGTGTCCGGGAAGTGCTTGCCGATATCGCCCAGGGCCGCCGCTCCCAGCAGCGCATCGCTCAAGGCATGCAGCAGCACGTCGCCGTCGGAATGGGCGAGCAGCCCGTGGTGGTGTGCAATCCGCACGCCGCCCAGGGTGATGAAGTCGCCTTCGGCGAAACGGTGCACATCATAGCCGTGGCCAATACGCATAAAAAAACGCCCCGATGTAAGTCAGGGCGTGATTCTACCTATTTTGCGAGAGATTAACCGCTAAGAGCTGCGTGGTGGTGACGCAGGTGGTCATCAATGAAACTGGCGATGAAAAAATAGCTGTGGTCGTAGCCCGGTTGCAGCCGCAACGTCAGCGGATGTTGCGCCAGCTTCGCCGCCTGTTGCAGCGCCTCGGGCTTGAGCTGGTTGGCCAGGAAATCGTCGCGATCGCCCTGATCCACCAGGATCGGCAGCTTTTCAGTGGCCTCGGCGATCAGCACGCAAGCATCCCACTCACGCCAGCGCGAGCGTTCTTCCCCTAGATAACGGGAAAAAGCCTTTTGCCCCCAGGGACAATCCATCGGATTGCTGATCGGCGCGAATGCCGACAACGACTGATAGCGCCCGGGGTTGCGCAAGGCGCAGACCAGCGCGCCATGCCCGCCCATGGAATGACCGCTGATACCGCGCTTGTCCGAGGCCGGGAAGTGCGCCTCGACCAGCGCCGGCAGCTCATGCACCACGTAATCGTGCATCCGGTAGTGCTGGGCCCAGGGTTGCTGGGTCGCATTGAGATAGAAACCGGCACCCAGGCCGAAGTCCCAGGCCTTGTCGGGGTCACCGGGCACGTCGGCGCCGCGCGGACTGGTGTCCGGCGCGACGATGATCAGCCCCAGCTCGGCAGCCAGGCGCTGGGCACCGGCCTTGTGCATGAAGTTCTCGTCGGTGCAGGTCAGGCCGGACAGCCAGTACAGCACCGGCAGCTTGCCGCCCTGCTCGGCCTGTGGCGGCAGATAGACAGCGAACACCATGTCGCAGCCGAGGACTTCGGAATGGTGCTTGTAGCGTTTGTGCCAGCCGCCGAAGCTTTTCTGGCAGGACAGGTTTTCCAGGCTCATGACCGACCTCAGAAATGAATGACGGTGCGAATGCTCTTGCCTTCATGCATCAGGTCGAACGCCTTGTTGATATCTTCCAGGCCCATGGTGTGGGTGATGAAGGTATCCAGCGGGATCTCGCCCTTCTGCGCCATTTCCACGTAGCTCGGCAGCTCGCTGCGCCCGCGCACGCCACCAAAGGCCGAACCACGCCAGACGCGACCGGTCACCAATTGGAACGGACGGGTGGAAATTTCCTGGCCAGCACCGGCGACGCCGATGATCACCGACTCACCCCAGCCCTTGTGGCAGCACTCCAGGGCCGCACGCATCAATTGCACATTGCCGATGCACTCGAAGGAAAAGTCCACGCCGCCATCGGTCATATCGACAATCACTTCCTGGATCGGACGATCGAAATCTTTCGGGTTGACGCAATCGGTGGCGCCCAGTTGCCGGGCGATTTCGAACTTGGCCGGGTTGATGTCGATGGCAATGATCCGCGCCGCCTTGGCCTTGACCGCACCGATCACCGCCGACAGGCCGATACCGCCGAGGCCGAAGATCGCCACGGTGTCACCCGGCTTGACCTTGGCGGTGTTGAGCACCGCGCCGATCCCGGTGGTGACGCCGCAACCGAGCAGGCAGACCTTCTCCAGCGGTGCGTCTTTCGAGATCTTGGCCACGGAGATTTCCGGCAGCACGGTGTACTCGGAGAAGGTCGAGGTGCCCATGTAGTGGAAAATCGTCTCGCCCTTGTAGGAGAAACGCGAAGTGCCGTCCGGCATCAGGCCCTTGCCCTGGGTGGCGCGAATGGCCTGGCAGAGGTTGGTCTTGCCCGACAGGCAGAATTTGCACTTGCCGCATTCCGGGGTGTAGAGCGGGATGACGTGGTCGCCCACCGCCACCGAGGTCACACCCTCGCCGATCGCCTCGACAATCGCGCCGCCTTCGTGGCCGAGGATCGACGGAAAGATACCTTCCGGGTCCGCGCCGGACAGGGTGTAGGCGTCGGTGTGGCAAACGCCGGAGGCCACGACACGCAACAGCACTTCGCCGGCCTTGGGCATGGCGACATCGACTTCGACGATCTCGAGGGGTTTCTTGGCCTCGAAGGCAACGGCAGCACGTGACTTGATCATCCAGCAACTCCTGAAAAGTGAACAACGAAAACCTGAGTGTAAATCAGCCTTGATTGATTAATAATCCAGTCAAAAGCAAAACATTATTGCTGTACAGGGACAATCCAATGAATGACAACCGCTGGGAAGGCATCGACGAGTTCGTCGCGGTGGCCGAATGCAGCCAGTTCACGGCGGCGGCGGAGCGCCTCGGGGTGTCCTCGTCCCATATCAGCCGGCAAATCGCCCGGTTGGAAGAGCGCCTGCAAACCCGTCTGCTCTATCGCAGCACCCGGCGGGTGACCCTGACCGAAGCCGGGCAGACGTTCCTGCAGCATTGCCAGCGTCTGCAGGACGGCCGCGAGGAAGCCCTGCGCGCGGTGGGCGACCTGACCAGCGAACCCAAGGGCATGTTGCGCATGACCTGCGCCGTGGCTTACGGCGAACGTTTTATCGTGCCGCTGGTGACCAGTTTCATGGGGCTGCATCCGCAGTTGCGGGTGGATATCGAGTTGAGCAACCGCACCCTGGACCTGGTACATGAGGGCTTGGACCTGGCGATTCGGTTGGGCCGTTTGCAGGATTCGCGGCTGGTGGCGACCCGGCTGGCGCCACGGCGGATGTACCTGTGCGCGTCACCGTCCTACCTGGAACGTTATGGTCGCCCCCATAGCCTGTCGGAATTGAGCCGGCATAACTGCCTGATCGGCAGTTCGGATATCTGGCAACTGGAGCAGGACGGGCGGGAGTTTTCTCAGCGGGTACAGGGTAATTGGCGCTGCAACAGTGGGCAGGCGGTGCTGGATGCGGCGCTGCAGGGGGTTGGGTTGTGTCAGTTGCCGGACTATTACGTGCTGGAGCATTTGCACAATGGCACACTGATCTCCTTGCTCGAAGCCCATCAGCCACCGAATACGGCGGTATGGGCGCTGTATCCGCAACAGCGGCACCTGTCGCCAAAAGTGCGCAAGCTGGTGGATCATCTCAAGGAAGGATTGGCCAAACGGCCCGAGTACAGCGTTTGACCGGGGTGCCCTCAGCGACGATTAGCCCAGCGCAAACGCAACCACTCCAGGTCTTCAGGGCGAGTGACCTTGATATTGTCCGAACGCCCTTCGATCAGGCGCGGCGCCTGGCCCGCCCATTCCATCGCCGAGGCTTCATCGGTGATGGTTGCATCGGCCACCAGGCTATCCGCCAGGGCCCGGTGCAAGGCACCCAGGCGGAACATCTGCGGCGTATAGGCCTGCCAGATCAAACTGCGGTCGATGGTTTCCAGGACCCGCCCGTGCTTGTCGACGCGTTTGAGCGTGTCCCGCGCCGGCACGGCCAGTAGCCCACCCACCGGGTCATCGGCCAACTCACCGAGCAAGGTATCGAGATCGCCACGGGACAAATTGGGCCGCGCCGCATCATGGACCAACACCCAATCGTCCTCCACCGCCCCCAGGGTATGCAGGTGCAGCAAGGCATTGAGTACCGAATCGGCCCGTTCGCCGCCACCGTCGACCCGCTGGATACGCGAATCCGTGGCACAGGCCAGGCCCGGCCAGTAGGGATCGTGGGCGGCAAGGGCAATCACCAGGCCCTTCAAGCCCGGATGATCGAGGAAACAGCCAAGGCTATGTTCGAGAATCGTGCGTCCGCCCAGGGACAGATACTGCTTGGGACGGTCCGCGGCCATACGGGCACCGACGCCCGCGGCAGGAATCACGGCCCAGAAGGCCGGTAGAGAGAATTCAGTCATTGCGCCAGCTGATAAAGGGTTTCACCGTCCTTGACCATGCCCAGTTCATGGCGAGCACGTTCCTCAACGGTCTCCATGCCTTTCTTCAGTTCAAGAACTTCCGCGTCAAGCACGCGATTACGCTCCAGCAGACGCTCGTTTTCGGCATGCTGTTCGGCAATTTGCTGTGTCAGGTCGGCTACCTGCGCCAGGCTCCCATTGCCCACCCAAAGGCGGTACTGCAGGCCAGCCAGCAGCAAGAGCAGAACGAGGAACAACCAATTGGGACTGCGCATCGAATTTCAGTTATCCAGTGGAAAAGACAGCCATGCCAACCATTTCGAACCGACTGATAGCACGAAGCCTGGAAGAACCAGGCTTGTGCTCTCAAAGCATCAGATTAGTGCTAAAAAACTCGCGATAGCGACTTTTCCGACACAATCTGGTGTCTTTTTACCATCTACGGCTTAACCGCGAAACTCGGAGCGACCGTTGTACTTGGCCTTGGCGCCCAGTTGCTCTTCGATACGCAGCAGTTGGTTGTACTTGGAGACGCGGTCGGAGCGGCACAGCGAACCGGTCTTGATCTGGCCCGCGGCGGTACCCACGGCCAGGTCGGCAATGGTCGAATCCTCGGTTTCACCGGAACGGTGCGAGATCACCGCAGTATAGCCGGCGGCCTTGGCCATCTGGATGGCTTCCAGGGTTTCGGTCAGGGTGCCGATCTGGTTGAACTTGATCAGGATGGAGTTGGCGATCTTCTTGTCGATGCCTTCCTTCAGGATCTTGGTGTTGGTGACGAACAGGTCGTCGCCCACCAGTTGGGTCTTCTCGCCGATCTTGTCGGTGAGAATCTTCCAGCCAGCCCAGTCGGACTCGTCCAGGCCATCTTCGATGGAGATGATCGGGTAACGCTCGGTCAGGCCTTTCAGGTAGTCGGCGAAACCTTCGGCGGTGAACACCTGGCCTTCGCCGGACAGGTTGTATTTACCGTCTTCGTAGAATTCGCTGGCCGCGCAGTCCAGGGCCAGGGTCACGTCGGTGCCCAGCTTGTAACCGGCATTGGCCACGGCTTCGGAGATCACTTTCAAAGCGTCTTCGTTGGACGCCAGGTTCGGCGCGAAACCACCTTCGTCACCGACAGCGGTGCTCAGGCCACGAGCCTTCAGCACGGCTTTGAGGTGATGGAAAATCTCGGTGCCCATGCGCAGGCCTTCGGAGAAGGTCTTGGCGCCAACCGGCTGAACCATGAATTCCTGGATGTCGACGTTGTTGTCGGCATGCTCGCCGCCGTTGATGATGTTCATCATCGGCACCGGCATGGAGTAGACACCCGGCGTGCCGTTGAGGTTGGCGATGTGTGCGTACAGCGGCAGGTCCTGGTCCTGGGCAGCAGCCTTGGCGGCGGCCAGGGACACGGCAAGGATGGCGTTGGCGCCCAGGGTCGCCTTGTTCTCGGTACCGTCCAGGGCGATCATCGCGTGGTCCAGGGCCTTCTGGTCGGAAGGGTCCTTGCCCAGCAGCAGCTCACGGATCGGGCCGTTGATGTTGCCGACGGCCTTCAGCACGCCCTTGCCCAGGTAACGACTCTTGTCGCCATCACGCAGTTCCAGCGCTTCACGCGAACCGGTGGAAGCACCGGACGGCGCGCAAGCGCTGCCGATGATGCCGTTGTCCAGAAGCACGTCCGCTTCCACGGTGGGGTTGCCACGGGAGTCGAGAACTTCACGACCTTTGATGTCGACGATTTTTGCCATTGTTGTAAACACTCCAAAGTTGACGAAAACGACGCAGCTGAAGGAAATCTTTGATCGTCGGCAAGCGAATGAAAAATGGGCAGCCTTGCAGACGAAAAGGCTCTGAACCCGAGTCCAGAGCCTTGAATCGTGCGGTACTTTACCGGAGATTTAAGGATTACGCGGTTTCTACCGTCGGAAAACTCTTCACCAGTGTGTCCAAAGCCTTGAGTTGGGCCAGGAACGGTTCCAGCTTGTCCAGACGCAGGGCACAAGGCCCGTCGCACTTGGCGTTGTCCGGGTCCGGATGCGCTTCCAGGAACAGCCCGGCCAGCCCCTGGCTCATGCCGGCCTTGGCCAGGTCGGTGACCTGGGCCCGACGACCACCGGCGGAGTCCGAGCGACCGCCCGGCATCTGCAGGGCGTGGGTCACGTCGAAAAACACCGGGTATTCGAACTGCTTCATGATGCCGAAGCCGAGCATGTCCACCACCAGGTTGTTGTAGCCGAAGCTCGAACCGCGCTCGCAGAGGATCAACTGGTCGTTGCCCGCTTCCACGCACTTGCTCAGGATGTGTTTCATTTCCTGGGGCGCGAGGAACTGGGCCTTCTTGATGTTGATCACCGCGCCGGTCTTGGCCATGGCCACCACCAGGTCGGTCTGGCGCGACAGGAAGGCCGGCAACTGGATAATGTCGCAGACCTCGGCGACCACGGCGGCCTGGGCCGGCTCGTGGACGTCGGTAATGATCGGCACGCCAAACGCCTGCTTGATGTCCTGGAAAATCCGCATCCCTTCTTCCAGGCCGGGGCCACGGTAGGAGGTGACGGACGAACGGTTGGCCTTGTCGAAGCTGGCCTTGAATACGTAAGGAATACCGAGTTTCTCGGTCACTTTCACGTACTCTTCACAGACCTGCATCGCCATGTCCCGGCTTTCCAGTACGTTCATGCCGCCGAACAGCACCATCGGTTTGTCGTTGGCAATCTCGATGTCGCCTACGCGGATGATCTTTTGGGCCATGCTCTTATCTCTCCGAGATCACGCGTTCTTCTGGTGTTGAGCCAACGCCGCCTTGACGAAACCGCTGAACAGCGGATGGCCGTCGCGCGGGGTCGAGGTGAACTCGGGGTGGAACTGGCAAGCGACGAACCATGGATGATCCGGGGCCTCGACCACTTCCACCAACGAGCCATCACCGGAGCGACCGGAAATCTTCAGGCCGGCTTCGATGATCTGCGGCAGCAACTTGTTGTTCACTTCGTAACGGTGACGGTGACGCTCGACGATCACGTCCTTGGCATAGCAATCGTGCACCAGGGATCCGGCTTCGAGCAGGCAATCCTGGGCACCGAGGCGCATGGTGCCGCCCAGGTCGGAGCTTTCGCTACGGGTCTCGACCACGCCGGTGGCATCTTCCCACTCGGTGATCAGGCCGACCACCGGGTGACCGCTGGTGCGATCGAACTCGGTGGAGTTGGCGTCTTTCCAGCCCATCACGTTACGGGCGAACTCGATGACCGCCACTTGCATGCCCAGGCAGATACCCAGGTACGGCACCTTGTTCTCGCGAGCGTACTGGACGGCGGTGATCTTGCCTTCCACGCCACGCAGGCCGAAACCACCAGGAACCAGGATGGCATCAACGCCTTCGAGCAGCGCGGTGCCCTGGTTTTCGATGTCTTCGGAGTCGATATAACGCAGGTTGACCTTGGTACGGTTGGTGATGCCGGCGTGACTCATCGCTTCGATCAGCGATTTGTAGGCATCCAGCAGCTCCATGTACTTGCCGACCATGGCGATGGTGACTTCGTGTTCCGGGTTCAGCTTGGCGTCGACCACCGCTTCCCACTCGGACAGGTCGGCACCGCCACATTGCAGGCCGAAACGCTCGACGACGAAATCATCCAGGCCCTGGGAGTGCAGGATGCCGGGGATCTTGTAGATGGTATCGGCGTCTTCCAGCGCAATC
The DNA here is from genome assembly GCF_023242525.1 of Pseudomonas sp. MWU12-2319. Taxonomy (NCBI): domain Bacteria; kingdom Pseudomonadati; phylum Pseudomonadota; class Gammaproteobacteria; order Pseudomonadales; family Pseudomonadaceae; genus Pseudomonas; species Pseudomonas sp. MWU12-2319. Next base: position 200,688 of record NZ_JALJES010000012.1, on the reverse strand, counting down.
ACCGCACGCTCTTCAACGTTGGTGAACTGGGCGATCTTGCGACGCGACGAGATATCGATCGGGTGGTCGGAACGGCAGACCAGCACGTCCGGCTGCAGGCCGATGGAGCGCAGCTCCTTGACCGAGTGCTGGGTCGGCTTGGTCTTGGTTTCGCCGGCGGTGGCGATGTACGGCACCAGGGTCAGGTGCATCAGCATCGCGCGCTTGGCGCCGACTTCGAAACGCAACTGGCGGATGGCCTCGAGGAACGGTTGCGACTCGATGTCGCCGACCGTGCCGCCGATTTCCACCAGGGCCACGTCGGCATCGCCGGCGCCCTTGATGATGCGGCGCTTGATCTCGTCGGTGATGTGCGGGATCACCTGGATGGTGGCGCCCAGGTAATCACCACGACGCTCCTTGCGCAGCACGTGCTCGTAGACACGGCCCGTGGTGAAGTTGTTGTTCTGGGTCATGGTCGTGCGGATGAACCGCTCGTAGTGACCCAGGTCCAGGTCGGTCTCGGCACCGTCGTGGGTGACGAAGACTTCACCGTGCTGGAACGGGCTCATGGTGCCCGGATCGACGTTGATGTACGGATCCAGCTTGAGCATGGTGACTTTCAGTCCCCGCGCCTCCAGGATGGCCGCCAATGAAGCCGAGGCAATGCCTTTCCCCAATGAAGAAACAACACCGCCCGTGACGAATATGTAGCGCGTCATGAAAAACCCTAGAAGTCTGCGTTAAAGCGGTCCGAGCCGCCGGGGAAAGCGAAGGAAGGCCGAAGCCCCCGATTACCTGCGATCATCACAGTGCACCTTTCGAAAAACTGCTGCGTTGAGACGGTCCGCAGGGTTGAACCCGCGGTACGGTGCGCGCTACACATTTTTTGGAATCGCCCGGCAAAGACAGCCTGGTAATCGGCAACTCCTGCAATTGCTGGCAATCCACAGAAGTTGTATCAAGAAGGGAGCGTAGTCTACCGGAAAGCGCCTTTCAGCTCAAACCTTGATCGCTCGAAGGTGGCTGCCAATGCAAATGCCAGTCACCCAACGCCCCGCCGTCCAGGCCCGGCAGGTTCGCCACGGCCAGCAATTCGTCGCCTCGATAGAGCAGCGGCAATCGGCCGCGGACAAACCAGGGTACCCCACTTTCGTTAAGCAGGCGCTTCAGATCGCGGTGTCCGCGGTCCGGCAGGTGCAAAACCTCCCCCCCCTGACGATAGCGAACCTCCAAGGGACCGGCCGGTGCCTCGCCGACCACCAGCAGTTCGCCATTGTCCGGCAGCTCCAGCGGTCGATTCGGGCAGCTCCAGGCGATATCCGCCGACGGCTGGCGCAACCAGGACCCGCTCAACCACCATAAATGTTCGTCGGCACGGTGCAGCTCGCCCTCGGCCAGGCGCCATTTCGGCCGGGCATCATGGGCGGCATCGCGCAGATCGTCCCAACCGGCCCAATGGTCGCTGTCCGGCAGCCGGGTCAGCGGTGCCAGCCAATGCCGCAGGGCGTTGCGCTGCCGGGCCGGAGACAGGTCGATCAAGGCGTCGAGGGCCAGCGACGGTATGCCAAGCCAGACGTGCCGGGAATGCGCCAGGGCATCGTCAAGGTCGACTTCGGCCAGTTCGTCGAGCAGCTCCTGGGCCTCGCGCAGGTGCGCGGCGCTGCGCACCATGCTGCTCACCGCTTGCGGCCAGCGCTCGGTCAGTCCGGGAAAAACCCGGTGACGGAGGAAGTTGCGCGAGAACTGCTGGTCACTGTTGGACGGGTCTTCGATCCAGCGCAGCTTGTGCTGACGGGCATAACCCTCGAGCTCGGCCCGGGAAACGTCCAGCAGAGGCCGCACCAGATAGCCACCGCCGACCTCGCGCTGCGCCGGCATGGCCGCCAGGCCACGCACCCCGGCGCCGCGCAGCAGTCGAAAGAGCAGGGTTTCGGCCTGGTCTTCGCGATGCTGGGCGGTGAGCAGTACGTCGTGCAACTGGGTGACCCCGGCAAAGGCCAGGTAACGCGCATCGCGGGCGGCGCGCTCAAGACTGGCGCCCAATTGCACGCTGACACGGATCACCTGCAAAGGTATCCCGAGTTCATCACAGACGGCCTGGCAATGTGCCGGCCAGCCGTCGGCCGCCGCCTGCAGTCCGTGATGGACATGCAAGGCGGCAATCCTGGGCAGGGGCCGGGTTTTCGCCAGGCTGGCGAGCAGGTGCAGCAGCACGGTGGAGTCCAGGCCGCCGGAGAAGCCGATCCGCCAGGTCTGGGCATTACGCCAGGGCGAAAGGGCTTCGAGCAGCCTGGAAGGCAGATCGATATCAGGCTGACGCATGGGTTGCCCCCCGCGCTGGCTCACGAACGATAACGCGCGCTATCAGAGACCGTAGCTCATCAGACGCTCGTAACGACGAGCCAGCAGCGCATCGTTGTCGAACTTCTTCAGCATAGCCAACTGCGTGCTGAGTTCGGCACGAATCGAGGCCGCCGCCGTGGCCGGATCGCGATGGGCGCCGCCCAGGGGCTCGGAAATCACCTTGTCGACGATCCCCAGGCCCTTGAGGCGCTCGGCCGTGATGCCCATGGCTTCGGCGGCGTCCGGGGCTTTATCGGCGGTTTTCCACAGAATGGAAGCACAGCCTTCCGGGGAAATCACCGCGTAAGTCGAGTACTGCAGCATGTTCAACTGGTCGCACACGCCGATGGCCAAGGCACCGCCGGAACCACCCTCACCGATCACGGTGGCGATGATCGGCGTTTTCAGCCGCGCCATCACCCGCAGGTTCCAGGCAATCGCTTCGCTCTGGTTGCGCTCTTCGGCGTCGATGCCCGGGTAGGCACCCGGGGTGTCGATAAAGGTCAGGATCGGCATCTTGAAGCGCTCGGCCATTTCCATCAGGCGGCAAGCCTTGCGGTAGCCTTCCGGACGCGGCATACCGAAGTTGCGACGGACCTTCTCGCGCACTTCACGGCCCTTCTGGTGGCCGATAATCATCACCGGCTGGTCGTCCAGGCGGGCAATACCGCCGACAATCGCCGCGTCGTCGGAGAAATGCCGATCGCCGTGCAGTTCGTCGAACTCGGTGAAAATGTGGTTGATGTAGTCCAGGGTATACGGACGACGCGGGTGACGCGCCAGACGCGCGATCTGCCAGCTGGTCAGCTTGCCGAAGATATCTTCGGTCAGCGTGTTGCTCTTGTCCTGCAGGCGGGAGATCTCATCGCCGATATTCAGCGAATTGTCGTTACCGACCAAGCGCAGCTCTTCGATCTTGGCTTGCAGGTCAGCGATCGGCTGTTCGAAATCAAGAAAATTCGGGTTCATAAGCATCCGTCTTGGGTCGAGCACAGTAGTTTTTACACAGCCTGGCCGGCCGATTGATCTGTATCGCGCCCTACCTTACGGGATATGGCGCGCTCAGGTCGAGATTAAAAATAGGGTCAAGGTCGGCGCGCACCAAGTGCGCCACCGTCCTAACGGTATTGGAGGAAGACGTTGTCTCGCCCGAACTGGTCACGCAATGCCTGAATCAGACTGTCCGCCGGGTCGATCCGCCAGCTCTCGCCGAACTGCAACAAGGCCTTGGCGTCGCTGCCGGTGTACTCCAGGGTGATCGGGCAGGCCCCCCGGTGCTTGCCGAGCAATTCCCCCAGCCAGCGCAGTTGATCGCCCTTGAGCGCGGCACTTTGCAGCTTCAGGCGCAGGCTTTCGGCCAGGTTGGTGCGCGCATCTTCCATGCTCATCACCCGCTTGACCCGCAGGCGCAGGCCGCCGGAGAAGTCGTCGTTGCTGACCTCGCCTTCGACCACCACCATGGCATCGGTCTGCAACAGCGACTGGGCCGACATGAAGGCATCGGCGAACAACGAGGCCTCGATCCGTGCCGAACGGTCGTCGAGGGTGATAAAGCCCATCTTGTCGCCTTTTTTGTTTTTCATCACCCGCAGGTTGATGATCATCCCGGCGACTGTCTGGGTATCCCGGGCCGGCTTCAGGTCGATGATGCGCTGACGGGCAAAGCGGCGGATCTCGCCTTCGTACTCGTCGATCGGGTGACCGGTGAGGTAGAGGCCGAGGGTATCTTTCTCGCCCTTCAGCCGCTCCTTGAGGGTCAGTTCCTTGGCCTTGCGGTGATTGGCGTAGACATCGGCATCTTCTTCGACGAACAGCCCGCCAAACAGGTCGGCATGGCCGCTGTCGTGGGTCCGCGCGGTCTGCTCGGCGGCCTTGATCGCCTCTTCCATCGCCGCCAGCAACACCGCGCGGTTACGGTCGATATTGGCCTGGTAGGCCTTGGTCTCGTCATGGAAATACGGGCCAAGGCGATCCAGCGCCCCGCTACGGATCAAGCCGTCGAGGGTGCGCTTGTTGATACGCTTGAGGTCGACCCGGGCACAGAAATCGAACAGGTCCTTGAACGGACCCTCCTGGCGTGCTTCGGTGATCGCCTCCACCGGCCCTTCGCCGACGCCTTTGATCGCGCCGAGGCCATAGATGATCCGGCCTTCGTCGTTCACCGTGAACTTGAACTCCGAGGCGTTCACGTCCGGCGCGTCGAGGCGCAGCTTCATGGTGCGCACTTCCTCGATCAAGGTCACGACCTTGTCGGTGTTGTGCATATCCGCCGACAGTACCGCGGCCATGAACGGCGCCGGGTAGTGGGCCTTCAGCCAGGCGGTCTGGTAGGAAACCAGGCCGTAGGCGGCGGAGTGGGATTTGTTGAAACCGTAACCGGCGAATTTCTCCACCAGGTCGAAGATGTTACCCGCCAGATCCGCATCAATATTGTTGGTGGCGCAACCCTCGATGAAACCGCCACGCTGCTTGGCCATTTCCTCGGGTTTTTTCTTACCCATGGCCCGGCGCAGCATATCCGCGCCACCGAGGGTGTAGCCGGCCATGACCTGGGCGATCTGCATCACCTGTTCCTGATACAGGATGATGCCGTAGGTCGGCGCCAGCACCGGCTTGAGGCCTTCGTACTGGTAATCGGAGTGCGGGTACGCCAGTTCGGCGCGGCCGTGCTTGCGGTTGATGAAGTCGTCCACCATGCCGGACTGCAGCGGGCCCGGACGGAACAGGGCCACCAGTGCGATCAGGTCTTCCAGGCAGTCGGGCTTGAGCTTCTTGATCAGCTCCTTCATGCCACGGGATTCCAGCTGGAAAACCGCCGTGGTCTCGGCCTTCTGCAACAGGCTGTAGGTCGGCTTGTCGTCCAGCGGGATAAAGGCGATATCCAGCGGTGGCTCGTTGACCTTGGCGCGATCACGGTTGATGGTCTTCAGCGCCCAGTCGATGATCGTCAGGGTCCGCAGGCCGAGGAAGTCGAACTTCACCAGGCCGGCCGCCTCCACGTCGTCCTTGTCGAACTGGGTCACCAGGCCGTCGCCTTCCTCGTCGCAGTAGATCGGCGAGAAGTCGGTCAGCTTGGTCGGCGCGATCACCACGCCACCGGCGTGTTTACCGACGTTACGCACCACGCCTTCGAGCTTGCGCGCCATCTCCCAGATTTCCGCCGCTTCTTCATCGACCTTGATGAAGTCGCGCAGGATCTCTTCCTGCTCGTAGGCTTTTTCCAGGGTCATGCCGACTTCGAAGGGGATCATCTTCGACAGGCGATCCGCCAGGCCGTAGGACTTGCCCTGGACCCGCGCCACGTCGCGCACCACCGCCTTGGCGGCCATGGAACCGAAGGTGATGATCTGGCTCACGGCGTTGCGGCCGTACTTCTCGGCCACGTAGTCGATCACCCGGTCGCGACCATCCATGCAGAAGTCGACGTCGAAGTCGGGCATGGAAACCCGCTCCGGGTTGAGGAAACGTTCGAACAGCAGGTCATATTCCAGCGGGTCGAGGTCGGTGATCTTCTGTACGTAGGCCACCAGGGAACCGGCACCCGACCCCCGGCCAGGACCAACGGGCACGCCGTTGCTCTTGGCCCACTGGATAAAGTCCATCACGATCAGGAAGTAACCGGGGAAACCCATCTGGATAATGATATCCAGCTCGAAATTCAGCCGGTCGACATAGACCTGGCGCTTGGCTTCATAGTCTTCGGTGGTGTCCCTGGGCAGCAGGACCGACAGGCGTTCTTCGAGGCCGTCGAAGGACACCTTGCGGAAATATTCGTCGATGGTCATGCCATCGGGGATCGGGAAGTTGGGCAGGAAGTGCTTGCCCAGCTTCACTTCGATATTGCAGCGCTTGGCGATCTCGACGCTGTTTTCCAGGGCGTCGGGCAGGTCGCTGAACAGCTCGGCCATTTCCTCGGCGCTTTTGAGGTATTGCTGGTCGCTGTAGTTCTTCGAACGGCGCGGATCGTCGAGGGCCCGGCCCTCACCGATGCAGACGCGGGTTTCGTGGGCCTCGAAGTCTTCCTGCTTGATAAAGCGCACATCATTGGTCGCCACCAGCGGCGCACCCAGCTTGTCGGCCAGGGCCACGGCGCCGTGCAACTGCTCTTCGTCGTTGGGACGGTTGGTGCGCTGGACTTCCAGGTAGAAACGGTCCGGGAACACCGCCATCCATTCGCGGGCCAGGGCTTCGGCTTCAGCGGCGTTGTCGCCGAGCAGGGCCATGCCGATCTCGCCCTCCTTGGCCGCCGAAAGCATGATCACGCCTTCGCTGGCCTCGGCCACCCACTCGCGCTCGATGATGACCATGCCGTTGCGCTGGCCATCGATATAGCCACGGGAAATCAGCTCGGTGATGTTGCGGTAGCCGACGCCGTTCATCGCCAGCAGGCTGATGCGGCTCAGCGGGGCATCGGGATCCTTGTTCGACAGCCACAGGTCGGCGCCGCAGATCGGCTTGATCCCGGCGCCCATGGCGGCCTTGTAGAACTTGACCAGGGAACACATGTTGTTCTGGTCGGTCACCGCCACGGCGGGCATGTTCAGGCCGTTCAGGGCCTTGACCAGCGGCTTGATCCGAACCAGGCCGTCGACCAGGGAGTACTCAGTGTGCAGGCGTAGATGAACGAATGAAGCCGGCATAGTGATCCTGTCTAATCTGTAGAAACAACAAGGCCCGGATTGTACCGGGCCTTGGCTAAAACATCAGCAGCGTTAAAGTTCGCCGGACCGCCCATGACTCTCATAGGCCAGCCGTACCGGCGCGAAGGAGCGTCGGTGAATCGGTGTCGGCCCCAGCCGCTGCAAGGCTTCCAGGTGCACCGGTGTCGGATAGCCCTTATGCCCGCCGATGCCATAACCCGGGTAGATCAATTCGACAGCTGCCATTTCACGATCACGGCTGACCTTGGCCAGGATTGACGCCGCCGCGATCGCCGGCACCTTGCTATCGCCTTTGACCACCGCTTCGGCTGGCATCGGCAACTTCGGGCAACGGTTGCCGTCGATCATCGCCAGCTTGGGCTGGATATGCAGGCCTTCAACCGCCCGCTGCATTGCCAGCATGGTGGCATGCAGAATGTTCAGTTCATCGATTTCCTCGACTTCGGCGCGGGCGATACACCAGCTCAGGGCCTTTTCGCGGATTTCGTCGTAGAGCTTTTCACGCCGGGCCTCGGTGAGTTTCTTCGAGTCGTTGAGGCCGAGGATCGGGCGCTTGGGATCGAGGATCACCGCCGCAGTCACAACCGCGCCGCAAAGCGGGCCACGACCGACTTCGTCGACACCGGCCACCAGGTCTTCGGCATCGGCCACCAGGGTGAAGTCCAATCCCATCTGCATTTTCACGCTACTCATACGGTTTTGCCGATCAGCTTCAACACTGCGTCGGCGGCCTGGTTCGAGGCATCCAGGCGCAAGGCGCGATGGATTTCGTCGAAGCCCCGGGTCTGCTCTTCGCCGCCCTCGATCAGCGGCGACAGGGTCTGCGCCAGGGCCTCGGGGGTTGCGTCATCCTGCAACAGCTCGGGCACCAGCAAACGCTGGGCCAGCAGGTTGGGCAAGGAGATGTAGGGGCTTTTTACCAGCCGCTTGAGAATCCAGAAGGTCAGTGGCGCCAGACGATAGGCGACCACCATCGGACGCTTGTACAGCAGGGCCTCCAGCGTCGCCGTACCCGAGGCGATCAACACCGCGTCGCAGGCGGCCAGGGCCTTGTGGGACTGGCCGTCGAGCAGGGTCAGCGGCAGGTCGCGCCCCACCAGCAAGGCCTCGATCTGGGTACGCCGCTGCGGGCTGGCGCAGGGCATGACAAAACGGATAGCGGGGTGCATCTCCCGCAGGCGTTGCGCGGTATCGAGGAACAAGCCGCCCAGGCGCCCGACTTCGCCGCCACGACTGCCCGGCATCAGCGCCACCAACGGACCGTCCGGCAAGCCGAGTTCGGCCCGCGCCTGCCCACGGTCGGCCTGCAAGGGGATGGCGTCGGCCAGGGAATGTCCGACAAACCGCACCGGCACGCCCTTCTCTTCATAGAAGCGCGCTTCGAAAGGGAACAGCGTCAGCATCAGGTCACAGCCTTCGCGGATCTTCAGCACCCGCTTCTGCCGCCAGGCCCAGACAGACGGGCTGACGTAATGCACGGTCTTGATCCCGGCACGGCGCAGCTTGAGTTCGATATTCAGGGTGAAATCCGGCGCATCGATGCCAATAAACACATCGGGCTTTTCGGCAATCAGCGTCTGGATCAGCAATTTGCGGCGCTTGAGCAGCTCAGGCAGACGGCCGAGCACTTCCACCAGGCCCATCACCGACAGCCGCTCCATGGGGAAATAGGAAACCAGGCCTTCGGCCTGCATCAGCGGGCCACCGACCCCGATAAACTCGACTTCAGGATGCCTGGCCTTGAGCGCCCGCATCAGACCAGAGCCGAGAATGTCGCCGGAGGCTTCCCCGGCGACCAGCGCAATTCGCAAAGTCGCCATGATCAGCGGGTGATGCCGCGGGTCGAGGACTGGATCGAATCGAGAAACACCGCCACTTCCGGGTACTGCGCGGCAGGTTCGGCCAGCTCGGCGATGGCTTGTTCCACCGTCAGCCCCTGGCGGTACACCACCTTGTAGGCCCGGCGCAGGGCGTGGAGCACTTCCTCGCTGAAACCACGCCGACGCAAGCCTTCGAAGTTCATGCTGCGGGCTTCAGCGGGGTTGCCGAAGACCGTGACATAGGCAGGAACATCCTTGCCGATGGCGGTGCCCATGCCGGAAAAGCTGTGGGCACCGATATGGCAGAACTGATGGACCAGGGTGAACCCCGAGAGGATCGCCCAATCCCCCATGTGCACATGCCCGGCCAACGCGGTGTTGTTGACCAGGATGCAGTGGTTGCCGATCACGCTGTCGTGACCGATATGGGCGTAGGCCATGATCAGGTTGTGGTCGCCCAGGGTGGTTTCCGAGCGATCCTGTACCGTGCCCCGGTGGATGGTCACACCTTCGCGGATAACGTTGTGGTCACCAATGACCAGGCGCGTCTCTTCGCCTTTGTACTTGAGATCGGGCGTGTCTTCGCCTACCGAGGAAAACTGGTAGATGCGGTTGTGTTTGCCGATCCGGGTCGGGCCCTTGAGAATCACATGCGGCCCGATCACTGTCCCCTCGCCGATTTCCACACCTGCGCCGACGATCGACCAGGGGCCGACCTCAACGCCCTCGGCCAGTACGGCCGTGGGATCGATGATTGCGCGAGGGTCAATCAAACTCATACTTTCTGTTCCGCACAGATGATCTCGGCCGAGCAGACCGGCTTGCCGTCAACCGAAGCCTGGCACTCGAACTTCCAGATCTTGCGCTTGCAGCTGATGAACTTGGCTTCGAGGATCAACTGGTCGCCCGGCAGTACCGGCTGGCGGAAACGCAGCTTGTCGGAGCCGACGAAGTAGTACAGGGTGCCGTCGGAAGGCTTCACGTCGAGCATCTTGAAACCGAGGATGCCGGCAGCCTGGGCCATGGCTTCGATAATCAGCACGCCCGGCATGATCGGATGCGCCGGGAAGTGGCCGTTGAAGAAAGGCTCGTTGATGCTGACATTCTTGTAGGCACGAATGCGCTGGGCCTCGACATCCAGTTCCACCACCCGGTCCACCAGCAGGAACGGGTAACGGTGAGGCAGGTATTCGCGAATCTCTTTGATGTCCATCATTTCGTGGGGAAGCCTGTAGTAAAGAGTGGGAGCGCGCCACGCGCGGCTCCTCTAGCAAATCAAGAAGGCAGCTTGCGTACAAACCCAGGCGGCTACTTGATATGGAAAATGGTATCAGCCATCTGATGAAGCATTACCGTCCGGGGTCACGTCGCCTACCCGCTTTTCCAGCTGCCGCAGGCGCCGGGCCATGTCGTCGAGCTGGCGAATACGCGCCGCGCTCTTGCGCCACTCGGCGGCCGGCTGCATCGCCGTACCGGAAGAATAGGCACCCGGCTCGGTAATCGAGTGGGTGACCATGGTCATCCCGGTCAGGAAGACGTTGTCGCAAATCTCGATATGCCCCACCAGGCCGACGCCACCGGCGAGCATGCAGTGCTTGCCGATCTTGGTGCTGCCGGAAATCCCGCAGCAGGCGGCCATGGCCGTGTGATCGCCGACCTGAACGTTGTGGGCGATCTGAATCTGGTTGTCGAGCTTGACCCCGTTGCCAATGATCGTGTCGGCCAGGGCACCGCGGTCGATGGCGGTATTGACGCCGATCTCCACATCATCACCGACGGTCACGCCACCGATCTGGGCAATTTTCTGCCAAATACCCTTTTCATTGGCGAAGCCGAAGCCTTCACCGCCGAGCACGGCACCAGACTGGATCACCACCCGCTTGCCGATGCGCACGTCGTGGTAAAGCGTGACCCGTGGCGCCAGCCAGCCGCCTTCGCCGATTTCACAGCGAGCACCGACAAAACACTGGGCGCCGATGGTCACGCCAGCACCAATCCGCGCAGCGCTCTCGATCACCGCAAAGGCACCGATACTGGCGGTCGGATCGACCTGGGCATCGGCAGCCACCACCGCGCTCGGGTGAATCCCGGCAGGCGCTTTGGGCTTGGGATCGAACAGGTGCGAAATACGCGCATAGGCCAGGTAAGGATCAGCCACCACCAGCGCATCGCCGGCATAACCTTCGGCGTCGGCGGCCTTGAGCAACACGGCGCCGGCCTGGCTGTCAGTGAGGTATTTGCGGTACTGGGGATTTGCCAGAAAGCTCAACTGAGCTGGGCCAGCCTCCTGCAAGGTGGCTAGCCCAGTGATTTGTTTCTCCTCGTTGCCACGTAGGGTGGCACCGAGGATCTCGGCCAATTGGCCGAGCTTGATGGTCGCTGTCATGGATTACTTCAGCTGGTTCATGCGCTCGATCACCTGGCGGGTGATGTCGTACTGCGGTTTGACATCGATCACGGCGCCACGCTCGAACACCAGGTCAAAGGCACCTTTCTTGATGACTTCTTCCACGGCGCTATCCAGCTTGGGCTTGAGCTGCTTGAGCATCTCGCGGTCAGCAACGGCTTTTTGCTCGTTCAGTTCCTTGGACTGGAACTGGAAGTCACGGGCCTTTTGCTTGAATTCCAGCTCCAGACGCTCGCGTTCGCCCTGCTGCATCTTGTCGCCACCGGCCACCAGACGATCCTGGATACCCTTGGCACTGCTTTCCAGGGCCTGGAGCTTGGTCAGTTGCGGACCGAACTTCTTCTCGGCATCGACGGCGTACTTCTTGGCTGCGTCGGATTCCAGCAGGGCCATCTGATAGTTCAGGACCGCGATTTTCATTTCGGCAAAGGCCGGGGTCGCTACCAGAACAGTGGCCAGCAGAACCAGTTGAGTCAACTTACGCACAATAAACTCCTACAAAATCCGTTGTCGTTATCTAGGGGCAGGCCGTTAGAAGGTCTGACCGAGGGAGAATTGGAACACCTGGGTTTCAGCGTTACTAGGCTCTTTGACCGGCACGGCCAGGGCAAAACTCAATGGCCCCAGGGCGGTTACCCAGGTCACGCCAACACCCACGGAACTGGCCATATTGCTGAAACTGATGTCGTTGCACTGCGTCTGCGACAGCGTGCCATTGGTGTTACGGACCTGTTCGCACTTGGAGTCGAATACGTTACCCACGTCCCAGAACAGCGAGGTGCGCAGCGAACGCTGGTCTTTCACGAATGGCAGCGGGAACAACAGCTCCGCACCACCTTGAATCAGTACGTTACCACCGAACGGCAATGGATTCGTGCTGGTATCGGCAATCGTACCGGCGTTACCGGTCACATCCACACCGCGACTTGGCGTACCACGTGGGCCCAGGGTACTGTCCTTGAAACCACGTACCGAGTTGAAACCACCAGCGTAGTAGTTCTCATAGAACGGCAGGCCGTTGGTCGAACCATAGCCGTCGCCGTAACCCAATTCGGTATGGAAACGCATGGTGTAGGTGTCGCTCAACGGCTGGAATACCTGACCACGGTAGTCGAGCTTGAAGAACAACAGGTCACTGCCTGGGATGGTGCTTTCCAGGGTCAGGCTCTGGGAGTGACCACGGGTCGCCAGGACGCCTTTGTTCAGGGTCGAATCCGACCAGCCGAGGGAGGCCTTGTAGTTCAGGAACTCGTCGCCCTGGGTGTTAACGAAGTTGAAGATTTCGTCGACGGTGTACTGGCCGGTCTGGATCTTGTCCTGCTGGGCCGTCAGGCCGAAGGTCAGGCGCGATGTCTCGCTGATCGGGTAACCGACGCTGACGCCAGCACCCAGGCTGTCCACGGCATAGCTGGCAACGCTGACATCGAGTTCGCTGTAGTCAGTGGTGCGGTAGAACACGTTGTAGCCCAGGCTGACACCGTCCGGCGTCCAGTAGGGGTCGACATAACCGAAGTTATAGCGGCTCTGGTACTGGCTGCGGGTCAGGCCGATGCTGACCTTGTTACCGGTACCGAGGAAGTTGTTCTGGGTGATCGAACCGCCCAGGATCAGACCGGCGCTCTGGGCAAAACCGACGCTGGCGGTAATCGAACCCGAGGCTTGCTCTTCCACGGTGTAGTTCACGTCAACCTGGTCATCGACACCCGGAACAGCCGGGGTTTCGACGTTGACTTCCTTGAAGAAGCCCAGGCGTTCAAGACGGGTCTTGGACTGGTCGATCAGGTAGGTGGAAGCCCAACCGCCTTCCATCTGACGCATTTCACGACGCAGCACTTCGTCCGCGGACTTGGTGTTGCCACGGTAGTTGATACGGTTGACGTAGGCACGCTTGCCCGGGTCGACCACGAAGGTGATATCGACGGTGTGATCGTCATCGTGCGGCGTCGGTACGCCGTTGACGTTGGCGAAAGTGTAGCCGTCGTTACCCAGGCGGCGGGTGATCAGTTCCGAGGTGGTGGTCATCAGCTTGCGCGAGAACACCTGGCCCTTCTCCACCAGCAGCAGGGACTTGACCTGGTCTTCCGGCACCTTCAGGTCACCACTGAGCTTCACGTCGCGGACCTTGTACTTCTGGCCTTCGGTGACGTTGACCGTGATATAGACGCTTTTCTTGTCCGGGGTGATGGACACCTGGGTCGAGGCGATATCCATGTTGATATAGCCGCGGTCCAGGTAGTAGGAGCGCAGGCGTTCCAGGTCACCGGAGAGCTTTTCGCGGGCATACTTGTCATCGTTCTTGAAAAACGACAGCCAGTTGGTGGTCTTGAGTTCGAACAGATCGATCAGGTCTTCGTCCTTGAATACCGAGTTACCCACCACGTTGATGTGCTGGATCGCGGCGACGGTGCCTTCGTTGATCTTGATCTTCAAGCCCACGCGGTTACGCGGCTCGGGAACGACTTCGGTCTCGACCTCGGCCGAGTAGCGGCCTTGGGCCACATACTGACGCTGAAGTTCGTTACGCACGCCTTCAAGGGTCGCACGCTGGAAGATTTCACCCTCGGCCAGGCCGGACTGTTTCAGCCCCTTCATCAAGTCGTCAGTCGAGATCGCCTTGTTGCCTTCGATATCGATGCTGGCCACCGAAGGTCGTTCAACGACCGTGATGACCAGGACGTTACCTTCGCGCCCCAGCTGGATATCCTGGAAGAAACCGGTTTTGAACAGCGCGCGAGTGGATTCCACCAGGCGACGGTCATCCGCTTGCTCCCCGACATTCAACGGTAACGCGCCAAACACGCTACCAGCGGATACCCGCTGGAGGCCATTGACACGAATATCGGAGATAGTGAAGGACTCGGCGTGAACTTCGGCGATCATCAATACGGTGAGAACCGCAGTTAGCAGCAGACGTTTCATGAAGTCCTTTCTTATTCCAACTGGCAATAAACAAACTGCCGCACAATGCGGCAGATTCGCAATTTTCGCGAAGCGTTACAGTCGACCCAGATCGTTGACCAGGGCAAGCAACATCACCCCAACCACCAAACTGATACCGATCTGAATCCCCCAACCTTGCACCCGATCCGACAAGGGACGACCACGCGCCCACTCGATCAGATAAAACAGCAAATGCCCCCCATCCAGTACCGGGATGGGCAACAAATTCAGAACCCCGAGGCTGATACTCAGATAAGCCAGGAAATTCAGGAAATCAGCGACGCCCGACTGGGCCGAAGCGCCCGCCACTTTAGCAATGGTTATCGGTCCACTCAAGTTTTTTACCGAGAGCTCGCCGAACAACATTTTCTTCAGCGAGTCCAGGGTCAGGACGCTCATGGTCCAAGTGCGTCGAGCACCTTCGCCAATCGCCGCCAGAGGCCCGTAGCTGACCTCTCGAACCATCTCCGGCGGCCAGTCCACCGCCTTGACGCCGGCCCCCAGGTAACCGCTCGCCGCCTTGCCTTCGCCGCGGCTGGCCAAGGTCAGCGGGACGTCGATTTGAGCACCATCACGCTCGACGTGCAGCACAATTTTGGTATCAGGACGTACACGGACCCAATCCACCACCTGCTGCCAATCGTTCAGGGGCTGGTCATTCACCGCCAACAGGCGGTCGCCGGTCTTGAGGCCGGCGGCCTGGGCCGGGCCCTTCGGATCGAGTTCGGCCAGCACCGGCGCCAGCGCCGGACGCCATGGGCGAATCCCCAGAGACTTGATTGGATCGGGCTCGTCGGCGCCTTGCAGCCAATGGTCCAGTGCCAGTTCGCGGGGCGAGTCGGCCGTCGAGCCAGGCTCACGGACCCGCAACTGCAGGGTGCCGCTTTCCCCCAGGCGACGCACCAACTGAAGATTGACCGCGCCCCAACCGGTGGTCGGCTCGCCATCGACGGCGACGATTTCCTGACCGCTGCTCAACCCGGCCTTCTCGGCCAGGCTACCGCTTTCCACGGTACCGATGACCGGACGCACCTGCTGGCTGCCCAGCATCGCCAGGCCCCAGAAAAACACGATGGCCAGGAGAAAGTTGGCAATCGGGCCGGCGGCGACGATTGCGATACGCTGGCGCACCGACTTGCGATTGAAGGCCTGGTCGAGCAGCTCCGGCGGGACTTCAGCCTCGCGCTCGTCGAGCATTTTCACGTAGCCGCCCAACGGAATCGCGGCGACCACGAACTCGGTGCCCTGGCGATCGTGCCAACGCAGCAGCGGCATGCCGAAGCCCACGGAAAAACGCAGGACCTTGACGCCGCAACGACGGGCCACCCAGAAATGGCCGAATTCGTGGAAGGTCACCAGCACACCCAGGGCCACCAGGGTGCCGACTATCATATAGAGCGCGCTCATTTACTTTCTCCGCAATCCCAGGTGCCGACAGCCCCGAAGGCTACGCCAGATTCATCGCCCGTGGCGACTCAGCCATTGCTCGGCCAGAGTCCTGGCCTTGGCGTCTGCCGCGAATACCGCGTCGAGCTCATTGACCGCAACCACCGGCTCCAGGTTTAAAACGTCCTCGATGATACTCGCGATCTCAAGGTAGCGGATGCGCCGTTCGAGAAATGCCGCTACCGCCACCTCATTCGCCGCATTCAACATCGCCGGCGCACTGCCTCCGGCCTCGGCAGATTCACGGGCCAGGCGCAGACAAGGGAAACGCTGCTCATCCGGGGCCTGGAAGTCCAGGCGCGCCACGGCAAACAGGTCCAGCGGCGCCGCGCCGGAGTCGATCCGCTCAGGCCAGGCCAGGGCATTGGCGATCGGCGTGCGCATGTCCGGGTTCCCCAATTGGGCCAGAACCGAACCATCCACGTAGTCGACCAGGGAGTGAATCACACTCTGCGGGTGGATCACCACTTCGACCTGGGACGGTTTGGCATCGAACAGCCAGCAAGCCTCGATCAGTTCCAGCCCCTTGTTCATCATACTCGCCGAGTCGACCGAGATCTTGCGCCCCATCGACCAGGTGGGATGGGCGCACGCCTGCTCGGGGGTGACATCGGCCAGCTCACCCAGCGGCGTCTGCCGGAACGGACCACCCGAGGCGGTCAGCAGGATTCGCCGCACGCCGACCGCCGCCAGGCCACGGGCGTGATCCTGGGGCAGGCACTGGAAAATCGCATTGTGTTCACTGTCGATCGGCAACAGCACCGAACCGCTCTTGCGCACCGCCTGCATAAAGAGTGCACCAGTCATCACCAGCGCCTCCTTGTTGGCCAGCAAGATCTTCTTGCCGGCTTCGACCGCCGCCAGCGTAGGACGCAAACCGGCCGCGCCGACGATCGCCGCCATCACCGCATCAACTTCGGGATCAGCGGCGATCTGGCACAGGCCCGCCTCCCCCACCAGCACTTCGGTCGCCAGGCCCGCGTCACGCAGTTGTTGCTGCAAACCACGCGCCGCGGACGCCTCGGGCACCACCGCATAGCGCGGGCGATGCCGCATGCACAGGGCAAAGAGTTCCGCCAGGCGGCTGAAACCGCTCAAGGCAAAGGCCTGGTAACGCTGCGGGTGACGCGCGATGACATCCAGGGTGCTCAGGCCGATGGAGCCGGTGGCACCGAGTACGGTAATTTGCTGTGGGCGGCTCACGATGCAGCGATCCACAGGAGTACGGCAAAGGTCGGAATCGCCGCCGTCAGGCTATCGATCCGATCAAGAATGCCGCCATGCCCGGGCAGCAGGTTGCTGCTGTCCTTGATCCCCGACTGACGCTTGAACATGCTTTCGGTCAAGTCACCGACCACCGAAATCACCACGATCAGCGCCGCCCCAAGCAGACTGGCAATCATCTGCCCGACGCCCCAACCGCGCACGACCCCGACCACCGCGGTGATCACCAGGCTCAAGGCCAGGCCGCCGTAGGCGCCTTCCCAACTCTTGCCCGGGCTGACCGACGGCGCCAGCTTGCGCTTGCCGAAGGCCTTGCCAGAAAAGTAGGCACCGATATCGGCGCCCCAGACCAGGACCATCACCGCCATGATCAACCAGTTGCCCAACGGCTCCTGCTTGATCAGGATCAGGCCTTGCCAGGCCGGCAGCAGGATCAGGAAACCGATCACCAGCTTGCTGGCGGTGGTCGACCAGTGCGCGCTGGTGCGCGGGTAGGTCAGCACCAGGAACGCCGCCAACCCCCACCACAATACCGCCGCCCCCAGCACCCAGGGTGCGAGGTTGGGCAGGATGTACATGAAGAACAACAGCACCGCGACCAGCGCCGCATAGGCCACACGGGCCGGCTGCGCTTCAAACCCCGCCAGGCGCGCCCATTCCCAGGCGCCGAGGGTGACGACCAGGCCGATGAACAGCGCAAAGCCTGCGCCCTCGAGCAGGAAGAACCCGCACAAGGCAATGGGCAGGAGAATGAGTGCCGTGATGATGCGTTGCTTGAGCATTAAACCCGGGCTCCTGCTTCGACCTGTTCGCTCGTTTTACCGAAACGACGCTGGCGGGAAGCAAAATCGGCCAGCGCGTTGCGCATGGCTTCGTGTTTGAAGTCCGGCCAGAACAGGTCGGAGAAATACAGCTCGGCATAGGCCAACTGCCACAACAGGAAATTGCTGATGCGATGTTCGCCACCGGTACGGATGCACAGATCCGGCAACGGCAGGTCGCCGGTGGCCAGACAGGTCTGCAGCAGCTCGGGGGTAATATCGTCCGGCCGCAGATGCCCGGCCTGTACTTCACGAGCCAGACGCTGAGCCGCCTGGGCGATATCCCACTGCCCGCCGTAGTTGGCGGCAATCTGCAGAATGAAGCGATTGCTGCCGGCCGTCGCCGCTTCCGCCTCGCGCATCGCCGCTTGCAGCTCGGGGTGAAAGCGCGAGCGGTCGCCAATGATCCGCAGGCTTATATTGTTCTCGTTGAGACGCTTGGCCTCGCGGCGCAGCGCCTTGAAGAACAGGTCCATCAAGGCGCTGACTTCGTCGGCGGGACGCTGCCAGTTCTCGCTGGAGAACGCGAACAGGGTCAATACCTCGACCCCGGCCTCGGCACACACTTCAATGACGGCGCGCACCGCGTCGACGCCAGCCTTGTGCCCGGCAACACCGGGCAAAAAGCGTTTCTTGGCCCAGCGGTTATTGCCGTCCATGATGATTGCAACATGGCGCGGCACCGAGGACGGCACAACCTGCTTGGTCTTTTCCATGGAAGCGTCCTGACCCTTAAACGGCCATCAGGTCCGCTTCTTTTTGCTTCACGGCCACTTCGATTTCCGCCACGAACTTGTCGGTCAGCTTCTGGATATCGTCAGCCGCACGACGCTCTTCGTCTTCACTGATCTCTTTTTCCTTGACCAGATCCTTCAGGTCACCCAGCACATCGCGACGAATGTTACGCACGGCAATGCGAGCGTTTTCCGCTTCTTCGCGCGCTTGCTTGGTGAAACCACGACGGGTTTCTTCGGTCAGCGCCGGCATCGAGATCAGCAGCAGCTCGCCCAGGTTGGTCGGGTTGAGGTTCAGGCCGGCGCTGCCGATCGCCTTGTCCACGGCACCGAGCATGTTGCGCTCGAACGCCACGACCTGCAGGGTGCGCGCGTCCTTGACGGTGATGTTGGCGACCTGCTTGATCGGGGTGTCAGTGCCGTAATAAGGCACCATGACGCCTTCCAGGATGCTTGGGTGAGCCTGCCCGGTACGAATCCGGCCAAATGCATGGGCCAGGGATTCCAGGGACTTCTTCATGCGCTCTTGAGCGTCTTTCTTGATTTCGTTGATCATTGTTGGCCTTCCTCGATCAGGGTTCCTTCAGCGCCGCCATGCACGATGTTCAGCAGGGCGCCGGGCTTGTTCATGTTAAATACGCGCAGCGGCATCTTGTGATCGCGGCACAGGCAGATAGCGGTGAGGTCCATGACACCCAGCTTGCGATCCAGCACTTCATCGTAGGTCAGATGATCGAACTTCTCGGCATGCGGGTCTTTGAATGGGTCCGCGGTGTAAACGCCATCGACCTTGGTCGCCTTGAGCACCACATCGGCGTCGATTTCGATCGCACGCAGGCAGGCTGCCGAATCCGTGGTGAAAAACGGATTGCCGGTACCAGCCGCGAAGATCACCACTTCCTTGGCGTTGAGGTGACGCATGGCCTTGCGGCGATCATAGTGATCGGTCACGCCGACCATGGAAATAGCCGACATCACGATGGCCGAGATATTCGCACGTTCCAGCGCGTCGCGCATCGCCAGTGCATTCATCACGGTGGCCAGCATGCCCATGTGGTCGCCGGTGACACGGTCCATCCCGGCGGCACTCAAGGCGGCGCCGCGGAACAGGTTACCACCGCCAATCACCAGACCGACCTGGACACCGATGCCAACCAGTTGGCCGACTTCCAGCGCCATGCGATCCAGAACCTTCGGGTCGATCCCGAACTCTTCCGAGCCCATCAGGGCCTCGCCGCTAAGTTTGAGTAGAATGCGTTTATAGCGAGCTTGATAGCCACTGCCCTGCTGAGCCATTGCGAATCTCTCCTGCGGCGTTTAAAAAAAACTTGCGAGCTGTTTGCAGCCTGCGCTTACTCTAGCTTGGCGCTGCTACAGCGCCATCAGAACACAACCTTGTAAGTCGGTTCCGAATGGAAAAAGAGAAACCTCTCCTCCCATTTGAAAAGAGGCTGCGCGCGTGAGCGGGCAGCCTCTTGGGTCGACAGTTGAAAACCGTCTTTTACTTGTTGGCAGCCAGCTGAGCAGCAACTTCTTCAGCGAAGTTGTCCACTGGCTTCTCGATGCCATCACCTACTTTGAAGTAAGTGAAGGAAACGATTTCAGCGCCGGCTTTCTTGACCAGGGCACCGACGGTGACTTCCGGGTTCTTGACGAAAGCTTGCTCAACCAGGCTGGCTTCGGCCAGGAACTTGCTGATACGGCCGCTGACCATTTTTTCAACGATTTCAGCTGGCTTGCCTTTGATCTTGTCTTCGTTGAGGCTCAGGAAAACGCCTTTTTCGCGCTCAATGGCTTCAGCGGAGACCTGCGATGGCAGCAGGAACTCAGGGTTGGTTGCCGCAACGTGCATGGCAACGTCTTTGGCCAGGTCTTCGTTGCCGCCTTTGAGGGCCACAACCACACCGATCTTGTTGCCGTGCAGGTAAGCGCCGACCACATCACCTTCGAT
Organism: Pseudomonas sp. MWU12-2319; assembly: GCF_023242525.1. Lineage (NCBI taxonomy): Bacteria > Pseudomonadati > Pseudomonadota > Gammaproteobacteria > Pseudomonadales > Pseudomonadaceae > Pseudomonas > Pseudomonas sp. MWU12-2319. Next base: position 180,359 of record NZ_JALJES010000012.1, on the reverse strand, counting down.
ACGCGCCAGGCGACGGATGTTGACGTTTTCGCCCACTTTGGCAACCAGTGCTTCACGTGCCGATTCTTGAGCTGCGATCAGCGGAGCTGCGTCGGTCAGCTTGTCAGCGAAGGCTTTTTCAACGCTGGCAGCAACGAAGCCCTTGAAGTCGTCTTGCAGAGCCAGGAAGTCAGTCTGCGAGTTCACTTCCAGGATCACGGCAGCAGTGCCGTCGCCCTTGATTGCGATGGCGCCTTCAGCGGCAATGTTGCCGGCTTTCTTGGCAGCCTTGATGGCGCCCGAAGCGCGCATGTCATCAATGGCTTTTTCGATGTCGCCGCCAGCCTTGGTCAAGGCTTTCTTGCAGTCCATCATGCCTTCGCCGGTACGCTCGCGCAGTTCTTTGACCAACGCTGCAGTAATCTCTGCCATTTCAAAATTCCTCTTGGATAGGTTATCAACCATTCCACCCGATCGAACGGGCGTTCAATTCTTCCCGATCCCGTTGTAGCGGCTACACATTACAAAGGCTGTAGCGGTACCAGCAACCAACGGTTTTCGAGGTGGCAAAAAGGGGGCCAAGCCCCCTTTTTGCTTACTGAGTCAACGCCAGGGCGTCAATTACTCAGCTGCGGCGACCGGAGCTTCTTCAGTAGCGAACTCGACGGTACCGCCACCGTTGTTGTTGCGGCCACGGATCACAGCGTCAGCCATCGAACCCATGTACAACTGGATGGCGCGGATGGCGTCATCGTTGCCTGGGATGATGTAGTCAACGCCTTCCGGGCTGCTGTTGGTATCGACTACGCCGATAACCGGGATGCCCAGCTTGTTGGCTTCGGTGATCGCGATGCGCTCGTGGTCAACGTCGATCACGAACAGTGCGTCAGGCAGACCGCCCATGTCCTTGATACCACCCAGGGAACGATCGAGCTTTTCCAGGTCGCGAGTGCGCATCAGCGCCTCTTTCTTGGTCAGCTTGGCGAAAGTACCGTCTTCGGCCTGGATTTCCAGGTCACGCAGACGCTTGATCGAAGCACGGATGGTTTTGAAGTTGGTCAGCATGCCGCCCAACCAGCGGTGATCGACGTACGGCGAACCGCAACGTGCTGCTTCTTCAGCAACGATCTTGCCGGCGGAACGCTTGGTGCCGACGAACAGAATCTTGTTTTTGCCCTGGGCCAGGCGCTCTACGAAAGTCAGAGCTTCGTTGAACATCGGCAGGGTTTTTTCAAGGTTGATGATGTGGATCTTGTTACGCGCGCCGAAAATGTACTTGCCCATTTTCGGGTTCCAGTAACGGGTCTGGTGACCGAAGTGCACACCGGCCTTCAGCATATCGCGCATGTTGACTTGGGACATGATAGTTCCTTGATAAGTCGGGTTTGGCCTCCACGTATCCCAATGACCAACCAGCAGCATCAGCTGAAGGCACCCAGGTCATCGTGTCGACACGTGTGTGGATTTAAGCTTCGCGGGGCTATCCCCGGAAAGCGGCGCATTTTATACCACAAGAACGGCCAAAACGAAACCTGCATTCGCATTTCCCCTCCCGGGCTTTTGCGCGCGCCCTGGATTCGGGCCAGAATGGCCCCAGCTTATAGAGAGAAGCGATAGCCGGATGCTCATGGTTTACCCCTTGCGTCTGGTAGAATCACGCTTTTAAGGGTACTGAAACCCTGGGCCAGCCATCGCGGCCCCGCCGTTTTCGCCCCATTCCGTGTTTATTCGCGCCCGGCGCGTAAAAGAGAGCCTGTATGACCGTCACCCTCAAAACCCCCGAGGACATCGCAAAAATGCGTGTCGCTGGCCGCCTGGCTGCCGATGTACTGGAAATGATCGGTGAACACGTCAAGCCCGGTGTCACCACCGAGGAGCTGGACCGTATCTGCCACGACTATATCGTCAACGTGCAGCAGGCCATCCCCGCCCCGCTCAACTACAAGGGTTTCCCGAAGTCGATCTGCACCTCGGTCAACCACGTGGTCTGCCACGGCATCCCGGGCGACAAGCCACTCAAGGATGGTGACACGGTGAACATCGACGTCACCGTCATCAAGGATGGCTACCACGGCGACACCAGCAAGATGTTCCACGTCGGCACCGTGCCGGTCTGGGCCGAGCGCCTGTCGCAGATCACCCAGGAATGCATGTACAAGGCCATCGAGATCGTCAAACCCGGCTGCCGCCTGGGCGACATCGGTGAAATCATCCAGAAGCACGCGGAAAAAAACGGCTTCTCGGTGGTGCGTGAGTTCTGTGGCCACGGTATCGGCAAGGTGTTCCACGAAGAACCGCAGATCCTGCACTACGGCCGCGCCGGTACCGGCATGGAACTCAAGGCCGGCATGACCTTCACCATCGAACCGATGATCAACCAGGGCAAGGCCGACACCAAGGTGCTGGGCGACGGCTGGACCGCGATCACCAAGGACCGCAAGCTGTCGGCCCAGTGGGAGCACACCCTGCTGGTCACCGACACCGGCTACGAGATCTTCACCCTGCGCAGCGATGAGACCATCCCGCGCGTCTCGGCCTGATCGCTTGCACCTGCCGCTCTGTACAGAACGCCTATCAGAACCCAAGGAAAGCCAATCGATGCCGCAGGTGGACCCCGAACTCTTCGACCGCGGCCAGTTCCAGGCGGAACTGGCACTGAAGGCCAGCCCCATCGCCGCCTTCAAGAAGGCCATTCGCCACGCCCGCGAGGTGCTCGACGAGCGCTTTCGCGCCGGGCGTGATATCCGCCGACTGATCGAAGACCGCGCCTGGTTCATCGATAACATCCTGCAACAGGCCTGGGACCAGTTCAGTTGGAGCGAAGACGCCGATATCGCCCTGGTGGCGGTCGGCGGCTACGGTCGCGGCGAACTGCACCCCTACTCGGACATCGACCTGCTGATCCTGCTCGACAGCGCCGACCACGAGATCTTTCGCGACTCCATAGAACGTTTCCTCACCCTGCTCTGGGACATCGGCCTGGAAGTCGGCCAGAGCGTGCGTTCGGTCGACGAGTGCGCCGAGGAAGCCCGGGCCGACCTGACGATCATCACCAACCTGATGGAGAGTCGCACCGTCGCCGGTCCCGAGCGCCTGCGCCAGCGCATGCTCGATGTCACCAGCACGGCGCACATGTGGCCGAGCAAGGACTTCTTCCTGGCCAAGCGCGCCGAACAGAAGGCCCGCCACCACAAGTACAACGACACCGAATACAACCTGGAACCCAACGTCAAGGGCTCGCCCGGCGGCCTGCGGGATATCCAGACGATCCTCTGGGTCGCCCGCCGCCAGTACGGCACCCTGAACCTGCGGGCCCTGGCCGGCGAAGGCTTTCTGGTGGAGAGCGAAAACGCCCTGCTGGCCTCATCCCAGGAGTTCCTCTGGAAAGTCCGCTACGCCCTGCACATGCTCGCCGGCCGCGCCGAAGACCGCCTGCTGTTCGACCACCAGCGCAGCATCGCCGGACTGCTGGGTTTCAAGGGCGACGATGCGAAACAGGCCATCGAAAACTTCATGCAGCAGTACTACCGGGTGGTCATGAGCATTGCCCAGCTCAGCGACCTGATCATCCAGCACTTCGAGGAAATCATCCTCGCCCCGGAAGACGAAGCGCCGCCGCAGCCGTTGAACTCGCGTTTCCAGTTGCACGACGGCTATATCGAGGCGAGTAACCCGAATGTCTTCCGGCGTACGCCGTTCGCCATGCTGGAAATCTTCGTGCTGATGGCCCAGCAGCCGGAAATCAAGGGTGTGCGCGCCGACACCATCCGCCTGCTGCGGGAACACCGTCATCTGATCGACGACGACTTCCGCAACGATATCCGCAACACCAGCCTGTTCATCGAGCTGTTCAAGTGCAAGATCGGCATCCATCGCAACCTGCGCCGGATGAACCGCTACGGCATCCTCGGACGCTACCTGCCGGAATTCGGCGATATCGTCGGGCAGATGCAGCACGACCTGTTCCATATCTATACGGTCGATGCCCACACCCTGAACCTGATCAAGCACCTGCGCAAACTGCAGTACACCCAGGTCTCGGAGAAATTCCCGCTGGCCGCCAAGCTGATGGCCAAGCTGCCCAAGCCCGAACTGATCTACATGGCCGGGCTCTATCACGACATCGGCAAGGGCCGCCACGGCGACCATTCGGAACTCGGCGCAGTGGATGCCGAGGCCTTCTGCGCCCGTCACCAGTTGCCGCCGTGGGACAGCCGCCTGATCGTCTGGCTGGTGCAGAACCACCTGGTGATGTCCACCACCGCCCAGCGCAAGGACCTGTCCGACCCGCAGGTCATCCACGACTTCGCCCAGACCGTCGGCGACCAGGTGCACCTGGACTACCTCTATGTGCTGACCGTCGCCGACATCAACGCGACCAACCCGAGCCTGTGGAACTCCTGGCGCGCCAGCCTGTTGCGCCAGCTCTACACCGAGACCAAGCGCGCCCTGCGCCGTGGCCTGGAAAACCCGGTGGACCGCGAGGAGCAGATTCGCCAGACCCAGAGCGCCGCCCTGGATATCCTGGTGCGCGCCGGTACCGACCCGGACGATGTCGAGCAGCTCTGGTCGCAACTGGGCGATGACTACTTCCTGCGCCACACCGCCGGCGACGTCGCCTGGCACAGCGACGCGATCCTCCAGCAGCCGGCCGATGGCGGCCCGCTGGTGCTGATCAAGGAAACCACCCAGCGCGAATTCGAAGGCGGCACGCAGATTTTCATCTACGCCCCGGACCAGCACGACTTCTTCGCCGTGACCGTGGCCGCGATGGACCAGCTCAACCTGAACATCCACGACGCCCGGGTCATCACCTCCAGCAGCCAGTTCACCCTCGACACCTACATCGTGCTGGACAACGACGGCGGCTCCATCGGCGACAATCCGAAGCGCATCAAGCAGATCCGCGACGGCCTGACCGAAGCCCTGCGCAACCCGGACGACTATCCGACCATCATCCAGCGCCGGGTCCCGCGCCAGCTCAAGCACTTCGCCTTCGCGCCCCAGGTCACCATCCACAACGACGCCCAGCGTCCGGTGACGGTGCTGGAGCTGAGCGCGCCGGACCGTCCCGGGCTGCTGGCACGGATTGGAAAGATCTTCCTGGAGTTCGACCTGTCGCTGCAGAACGCCAAGATCGCCACCCTCGGCGAGCGGGTGGAAGACGTGTTCTTCATTACCGACGCCGACAACCAACCGCTGTCCGACCCGCAGCTGTGCAGCCGATTGCAGGACGCCATCGTCGAACAGTTGAGCGTCAACGCCGAACCGCCCCTTGAAACGATGCGCCTGAGTATCTGACGCGCCGACACCTGAATGAAGCGAGCCCCGTTACCGATGAACAACGCCCTGAACCAGTTGCAGCCCTATCCGTTCGAGAAACTCCGCGCCCTGCTCGGCAGCGTGACGCCGAATGCGGACAAGCGGCCGATCGCCCTGTCCATCGGCGAACCGAAGCACCGCTCGCCGGCGTTTGTCGCCGAAGCCCTGACCGCCAACCTGGAACAGATGGCCGTGTACCCGACCACCCTCGGCGTACCGGCCCTGCGTGAAGCCATTGCCGGCTGGTGCGAGCGACGTTTCGGCGTGCCGAGCGGCTGGATCGACCCGGCGCGCAATATCCTGCCGGTCAATGGCACCCGTGAGGCGCTGTTCGCCTTTACCCAGACCGTGGTCAACCGTGGCGACGACGCCCTGGTGGTCAGCCCCAACCCGTTCTATCAGATCTACGAAGGCGCGGCCTTCCTCGCCGGGGCCAAGCCGCACTACCTGCCGTGCCTGGACGAAAACGGCTTCAACCCGGACTTCGACGCCGTGCCGGCGGAGATCTGGCAGCGTTGCCAGATCCTGTTCCTGTGCTCGCCGGGCAACCCGACCGGGGCGCTGATCCCGCTGGAGACCTTGAAAAAGCTGATCGCCCTGGCCGACGAGCATGACTTCGTGATCGCCGCCGACGAGTGCTACAGCGAGCTGTACTTCGATGAGCAGACTCCACCGCCGGGCCTGCTCAGTGCCTGTGTGGCGCTGGGCCGCAAGGACTTCAAGCGTTGCGTGGTGTTCCATAGCCTGTCCAAGCGCTCCAACCTGCCGGGGCTGCGCTCGGGCTTCGTGGCCGGTGACGCGGATATTCTCAAGGCCTTCCTGCTGTATCGCACCTACCACGGCTGCGCGATGCCGGTGCAAACCCAGCTGGCCAGCGTCGCGGCCTGGAACGACGAGATCCATGTGCGCGCCAACCGTGCGTTGTATCGCGAGAAGTTCGATGCGGTGCTGGAGATTCTGGCGCCGGTGCTGGATGTGCAACGCCCGGATGGCAGCTTCTACCTGTGGCCGAATGTGCAGGGCGATGATGCGGCGTTCTGCCGCGATCTGTTTGCCGAGGAACATGTGACCGTGGTGCCGGGCTCCTATCTGTCCCGCGAAGTGGACGGCGTCAACCCCGGGGCCGGGCGCGTGCGCATGGCCCTGGTTGCGCCGTTGGCAGAGTGTGTCGAGGCCGCCGAGCGGATTCGCGCGTTCATCCAGCACCGCCAGTAACCCCGGCTACTTCACCGAGCCGAGGTTCGCCTCGCTCAGATCCAGCTCCGCCAGCACCTCGCGCAACACATCGTCGCCGATCTGGTGCTGGCGACTGAGCCGGTACAACTCCAGGCGCTGCGCCCGCAGTGCCTTCAAGCGCAAGCGGCGGTCCAACTGGTCCATCTGGAATGCCAGCGCCTGGGCTTCGGTGGAGTCGTTGAACACCTCCAAATGATGCCGGTATTCGGCCATCAACTGCGCTTTCAACTCGGTGGCCAACGCGGCCTGGGTCGCATCCTGGGCCGCGTCCTGCGGTACGCCCAACTCCTCGGCCTCCAGCACATGGATCGCCGCTTCGGCGGTCTTCTTCCAGGCTTCGCGCACTTCGCCGCGGTGCCTGTCATCCTGGCTTTTCGGCAAGTCGCGCAACAGCAGCGGCAGGACAACACTGGCCGTCACCAACGACAGCAGGATCACCCCGGCGGCGATGAAAATCAGCAAGTCACGCTCGGGAAAATCCACCCCGGGTGCGATCAGTAGCGGCACCGACATCACACCCGCCAACGTCACCGCCCCACGTACACCACCTACCGTCAGCAACCAGCAGGAACGCCCCTTGGCCATCCCTGACAACGGATCTTTGCCACGCCAGTGCCGCAGCAGCTCCGACAAGCGCCAGATGCTGTGCACCCAGACAAAACGCAACGCCACCAGGGCCAGAAAGATCGCCAGCACTTCCAGGCAGCGGTAAGGCAAGGTCGGCCACAACGAAGTCTCATGACTGGCAACCGCCTTGACGATATCCGGCAACTGCAAGCCCAGCAGCAGGAAGATCAGCCCGTTGAAGGCGAACTCCAACAGCGACCAGACACTGCGGTTGAGCAGCCGGGTGCTGGTCTGGCGCGGCAACAGGTCGAGCCAGCTCTGCATCATCCCCGCCGCCACCGCCGAGAGGATTCCCGACACCCCGAGGCGCTCGGCCAGCACATAGGCGGCGAACGGCAATAGCAACATGAACACCACGTGGGTCGCCGGATCGTCCCAGCCACGGGCGATCATCCACACCCGAAAGCGCCCCACCAGCCAGCTCAGCGCCACGCCGACGGCCAGGCCACCGACCGCCACCAGGACAAAGGTCAGGCTCGCATTGGCCAGGGAGAAGGCACCGGTCACGGCCGCCGCCAGGGCGAACTTGAAGGTCACCAGGCCCGACGCATCATTCATCAGCGCCTCGCCCTGGAGCATATGCATCAGCGGCGTCGGCAGACGGTTCTGGGCAATGGCGGAAACCGCCACGGCGTCGGTTGGTGACAACACGGCGGCCAGGGCGAAGGCCACCGGCAAGGGAATGGCCGGCAATAGCCAGTGAATGAAATAGCCGGCACCGACCACGGTGAACAGCACCAGCCCCACGGCCAGGGTCAGGATCGGCCCGCGCAGGCGCCACAGCTCGCGCTTGGGCATGCGCCAACCATCGGAAAACAGCAACGGCGGCAGAAACAGGAACAGAAACAATTCCGGGTCCAGGGCCACATGCAGGCCCAGGGTCGGCCAGGCCAGCAGCGCCCCCGCCGCAATCTGCACCAGAGGCAGCGGCAGCGAGATCACCCGCCAGAGCAAACGCGAGACACCGACCAGCATCAGCAGAATCAGAACGGTGTAGGCCGTCTGCATAAAAGGCATTCCCAATCGTTTAAAGCATATCTCTGGCAGCGGTTTGCCGTCGAAGTGCCATATTAGCCGCTTATGCTGCCGCCCGGACGCTGCACCAAAGTCGCAGTCGGCAGGGGAAGATGTAACCGCACACGACTAAGGCGCCTAAGCGGCCCGGTCATGGCATAATCTTCAACCTTTCATCCCTCGCATCTCCAAAGGGGAGGCAATTGCTGTGACCGCTTCGAGCAAAACGTTGCACCTTTTCGGAATCAAGGCGTGTGACACCATGAAAAAGGCCCGTACCTGGCTTGACGAACAGGCCGTGCCCTACGCGTTCCATGACTACAAGACCGCCGGCATCGACCGCGAACACCTGACCCAGTGGTGCAACGAGCACGGCTGGCAAGTGGTGCTGAACCGCGCCGGAACCACCTTTCGCAAACTCGACGACGAACGTAAAGCCGATCTCGACCAGGCGAAAGCGATTGAACTGATGCTGGCACAACCCTCGATGATCAAGCGCCCGGTGCTTGATCTCGGTGACCGAACCCTGATTGGCTTCAAGCCAGATATTTATGCGGCGGCCCTCAACTGAGCCAGAGCGCTCAAGGCCCCCACTCATTTTGCAAGAGGTAACTGCATGTCCACTACTCTGTTCAGCCTGGGCTTCGGCGTTGGCACCCAGAATCGTCAAGGTGCCTGGCTGGAAGTTTTCTACGCCCAACCCCTGATTCAGCCGTCGGCCGAGCTGGTCGCCGCCATCGCGCCGATCCTCGGTTACACCGGCGGCAACCAGGCGATCACCTTCAGCACCGCCCAGGCCTCGCAACTGGCCGACGCCCTGAAAACCGTCGACGCCGCCCAGGCCGCCCTGCTGACCCGCCTGGCCGAAAGCCACAAGCCGTTGGTCGCCACCGTATTGGCAGAAGACGTCCAGCTGACGTCTACCCCTGAGGCTTACCTCAAGCTGCACCTGCTCTCCCACCGTCTGGTCAAGCCCCACGGCCTGAGCCTGGCGGGCGTGTTCCCGCTGCTGCCGAACGTGGCCTGGACCAGCCAGGGCGCCATCGACCTGTCGGAGCTGGCCGCCCACCAACTGGAAGCGCGCCTGCGTGGCGAGCTGCTGGAAGTGTTCTCGGTGGACAAGTTCCCGAAAATGACCGACTACGTGGTGCCGAGCGGCGTGCGTATCGCTGACAGCGCGCGGATTCGCCTGGGTGCCTACATCGGCGAAGGCACCACCGTGATGCACGAAGGTTTCGTCAACTTCAACGCCGGTACCGAAGGCCCGGGCATGATCGAAGGCCGCGTTTCGGCGGGTGTCTTCGTCGGCAAGGGTTCGGACCTGGGCGGCGGTTGCTCGACCATGGGTACCCTGTCCGGCGGCGGCAACATCGTCATCAAGGTCGGCGAAGGCTGCCTGATCGGCGCCAACGCCGGTATCGGCATTCCGTTGGGCGACCGCAACACCGTGGAATCGGGCCTGTACGTGACCGCCGGGACAAAAGTGGCGCTGCTCGACGAAAACAACCAGTTGGTCAAGGTGCTCAAGGCCCGCGACCTGGCCGGCCTGCCGGACCTGCTGTTCCGTCGCAACTCGGAAACCGGTGCGGTGGAATGCAAGAGCCATAAGTCGGCCATTGCGCTGAACGAAGCCCTGCACGCGCATAACTGAGCAGGATTGTTGTAGGGGCCGGCTTGCTGGCGGGGGTGCCTGTGAGGCCGCCTTCGCGGGCAAGCCCTGCTCCTACAGGTTTATGTCGTACGCAAAACCTGTGCCCGGCGCCCTACTGTAGGAGCAGGGCTTGCCCGCGAAGAGGTCTTCAAGGTCGGCAAAAACTTCACGAGCCAGACCAGTGCCTACAGGTTTCGCGCCCCCTCGCCCACGCTCACCAGGGCCGAACACCATGTTGATACCTTCTCCCTGGCGCGCCGATTTCCCGGCCATCGCCGCCCTGCAACGGCAAGACCAGGTCTACCTGGACAGCGCCGCCACCACCCAGAAGCCCCAGGCGCTGATCGATGCCCTGGCGCACTATTACAGCAACGGTGCGGCCAATGTGCACCGTGCCCAACACCTGCCCGGCGCCCATGCCACCCAGGCCTTCGAGGACAGTCGAAGCAAGACTGGCCAGTGGCTCAATGTCGGCAATAGCGGACAGATCGTCTTCACCCACGGCGCCACCTCGGCGCTGAACCTCCTGGCCTATGGCCTGGAAGCGCTTTTCCAGCCCGGCGACGAGATCGTCATCAGCGCCCTGGAGCATCACGCCAACCTGCTGCCCTGGCAGCAACTGGCGCAACGCCGGGGACTGCGCCTGGTGGTGCTGCCGATCACCGACAGCGGCCTGATCGACCTGGAAGCCGCCCGCCCGTTGATCGGCCCACGGACCCGCCTGCTGGCGGTCAGCCAACTGTCCAATGTGCTCGGGGCCTGGCAACCGTTACCGCAATTGCTGGCCCTGGCCCGCTCGTTCAACGCACTGACCGTGGTCGACGGCGCCCAGGGCGTGGTTCATGGTCGCCACGATGTCCAGGCGCTGGGCTGCGATTTCTATGTATTTTCCAGCCACAAGCTCTACGGCCCCGATGGAGTCGGCGTGCTCTATGGCCGCCACGAAGCCCTGAGCCAACTGCGCCACTGGCAATTCGGCGGCGAGATGGTGCTGGACGCGGACTATCAGCAGGCCAGCTTCCGCCCGGCCCCCTTGGGCTTCGAAGCCGGAACACCGCCGATTGCCAGCGTCATCGGCCTCGGCGCGACCCTCGACTACCTGGCCGGCCTCGACCAGGCCGCGGTCTCGGCCCACGAAGCGGCGCTGCACGCCCACCTGTTGCAAGGCCTGAAAGTCCGCAAGGGCATCCGCCTGTTGGGCGAGCCGCAACTGGCACTGGCCAGCTTTATCGTCGACGGCGTGCACAACGCCGATCTGGCGCACCTGCTGACCGAGCAAGGGATTGCCGTACGCGCCGGGCATCACTGCGCAATGCCACTGATGAAACAGCTCGGGCTGGCCGGCGCGATCCGCGTATCGCTGGGTGTGTACAACGACTCCGAAGACCTCGAACGGTTTTTCGAGGCACTGGATCAGGCCCTGGAGCTGTTGCGATGAGCCTGCCCGCTGAAGCACTGCTGGTTCTGGAAAATTTCCGGCACCTGGCGGGCTGGGAACAACGGGCGCGCCTGCTGATGCAATGGGGCGAGCGCTTGCCGCCCTTGAACGACGCCGACAAGACCGAGGCCAACCGCGTCCATGGCTGCGAAAGCCAGGTGTGGTTGACCGGTCGGCTGCAAGACGGTCAGTGGCAGTTTGCCGCGAGCAGCGACGCCCGAATGATTCGTGGGCTGGTGGCGTTGTTGCTGGTGCGGGTCAATGGCTTGAGCGCCGACGAATTGCAGCAGGTCGACCTGCCCGACTGGTTCAACCAGTTGGGCCTGTCCCGACAATTGTCGCCGTCCCGCAGCAACGGCCTGAATGCCGTGCTGCAGCGGATGCGTGAATTGACCCAATAAGCCTCAGGCCTGCGGTTTGATCCGATCCGCCGGCCGGCGCATGCCCGCGACGATCTTGTCCACCGCCTTGGTCGCCGCCACCATGCCGAAGGTCGCCGTGACCATCATCACCGCGCCGAAACCACCGGCACAGTCCAGCTTCACCCCATCACCGACAAAACTCTTCTGCAGGCAGATGCTGCCATCGGGCTTCGGATAACGCAGCTGCTCGGTGGAAAACACACAGGGCACGCTGTAATGGCGGGTCACCGTGCGGGAAAATCCGTAGTCACGGCGCAAGGTCGAACGCACCTTCGAGGCCAGGGGATCGTTGAAGGTACGGTTCAGGTCGCAGACCTGGATCAAGGTCGGATCGATCTGCCCACCGGCACCACCCGTGGTGATGATCTGGATCTTGCGCCGCTTGCACCAGGCGATCAGCGCGGCCTTGGCATTGACGCTGTCGATGCAGTCGATCACGCAGTCGATGTCCGGGGTGATGTACTCGGCCATGGTTTCCCGGGTCACAAAATCGGTCACCGCGTGGACCTGGCAGTCCGGATTGATGCCCTTCAGGCGCTCGCCCATCACCTCGACCTTGGCCCGACCCACGGTGCTGTCCAGGGCATGCAACTGACGGTTGCTGTTGCTGACGCAGACATCGTCCAGGTCGAACAGCGAGATCTCGCCGACACCGCAACGGGCAATGGCTTCCGCCGCCCAGGAGCCGACACCGCCGACGCCGACGATCGCCACATGGGCGGCCTTCAGCCGCGCCAGCCCTTCAATGCCATACAACCGGGCGACGCCGGCAAACCGCGGATCTTCTGCACTCATGACCATTACCCCAAAAACCGGCGCGCATTATAGGGCCGGGCGCCGGCCGAGGGCAGCTTTAGCCTATGAATGGCTGTCCATGAGCGTTAAATCACAACACTTTGACGAGAATAGAGCTACAAAGAATCAGGAAAGAACTTAAGCCCTGTCTCATTGCCCAATGCCTGCGCATATTCCACGGTACTGTACGGTCGACGGATAGCAAGTGTAGGATGCGCGCCGCTCTGTTCCCTGTTCTAGCCCTTTTCGGAACCCGAAATACCTATGTCATCGCGTAAATTTGGACTCAACCTGGTCGTGGTGTTGGCAATTGCCGCACTATTCACCGGTTTCTGGGCGCTGATCAACCGCCCGGTTTCGGCGCCTGACTGGCCCGAGCAGATCGCCGGCTTCTCCTACTCGCCTTTCCAGCAGGGACAATTCCCACAGAAAGACCAGTACCCGACCGACGATGAAATGCGTCGCGACCTGGAGATCATGAGCAAGCTGACGGACAACATCCGTATCTACTCGGTCGACGGCACCCTTCAGGACATTCCCAAGCTCGCCGAAGAGTTCGGCCTGCGGGTGACCCTGGGGATCTGGATCAGCCCGGACCAGGAGCGCAACGAGCGGGAAATCGCCCGCGCCATCGAACTGGCCAACACCAGCCGCAGTGTCGTGCGGGTGGTGGTCGGTAACGAGGCGATCTTCCGCAAGGAAATCACCGCCAAGGACCTGGCCGTGCTGATCGACCGCGTACGGGCGGCCGTCAAGGTGCCGGTGACCACCTCGGAACAGTGGCATATCTGGGAACACAACCCGGAACTGGTCAAGCACGTCGACCTGATCGCCGCGCACATCCTGCCCTACTGGGAATTCATCCCCATGGACAAGGCCGGCCAGTACGTACTGGACCGCGCCCGCGAACTCAAGCGCATGTTCCCGAAAAAGCCCCTGCTGCTCTCGGAAGTGGGCTGGCCGAGCAACGGCCGCATGCGTGGCGGTGCCGATGCGACCCAGGCCGACCAGGCCATTTACCTGCGCACCCTGGTCAACAAGCTTAACCGCCAGGGCTTCAACTACTTCGTGATCGAAGCCTTCGACCAGCCGTGGAAGGCCAGTGACGAAGGTTCGGTGGGCGCCTATTGGGGCGTGTTCAACGCCGCGCGCGAGCAGAAGTTCAACTTCGAAGGGCCGGTGGTGGCGATTCCGCAATGGCGCGTACTGGCCATCGGTTCGGTGGTGCTCGCACTGCTCTCGCTGACCCTGCTGATGATCGACGGCTCGGCCCTGCGCCAGCGCGGCCGGACCTTCCTGACCTTTACCGCGTTCCTCTGCGGTTCGGTGCTGGTGTGGATCGGCTACGACTACAGCCAGCAATACAGCACCTGGTTCAGCCTGACGGTGGGTTTCCTGCTGGCCATCGGTGCCCTGGGCGTGTTTATCGTCCTGCTCACCGAGGCCCACGAACTGGCCGAGGCGGTCTGGACCCACAAGCGCCGGCGTGAATTCCTACCGGTTGAAGGCGACTCGCACTACCGGCCGAAAGTCTCGATCCACGTGCCGTGCTACAACGAGCCGCCGGAGATGGTCAAACAGACCCTCGACGCCCTCGCGGCCCTCGACTATCCGGACTACGAAGTCCTGATCATCGACAACAACACCAAGGACCCGGCGGTCTGGGAACCGGTGCAGGCCTACTGCGAAACCCTCGGCCCGCGTTTCCGCTTCTTCCACGTCGCGCCGCTGGCCGGTTTCAAGGGCGGGGCGCTGAACTACCTGATCCCGCACACCGCCAAGGACGCCGAAGTCATCGCCGTGATCGACTCGGACTACTGCGTCGACCGCAACTGGCTCAAGCACATGGTCCCGCACTTCGCCGATCCGAAGATCGCCATCGTGCAATCGCCCCAGGACTACCGCGACCAGAACGAAAGCACCTTCAAGAAGCTCTGCTACTCGGAATACAAGGGCTTCTTCCATATCGGCATGGTCACCCGCAACGACCGCGACGCGATCATCCAGCACGGCACCATGACCATGACCCGCCGCTCGGTTCTGGAAGAACTGGGCTGGGCCGACTGGTGCATCTGCGAAGACGCCGAGCTGGGCCTGCGGGTCTTCGAAAAAGGCCTGTCGGCGGCTTATCACCATGACAGCTACGGCAAGGGCCTGATGCCCGATACCTTTATCGACTTCAAGAAACAGCGTTTCCGCTGGGCCTACGGGGCGATTCAGATCATCAAGCGGCACACCGCCAGCCTGCTGCGCGGCAAGGACACCGAACTGACCCGTGGCCAGCGCTACCACTTCCTCGCGGGCTGGTTGCCGTGGGTAGCCGACGGCATGAATATCTTCTTCACCGTCGGCGCCCTGCTCTGGTCGGCGGCGATGATCATCGTGCCGCAACGGGTCGATCCGCCGCTGCTGATCTTCGCGATCCCGCCACTGGCGCTGTTCGTGTTCAAGGTCGGCAAGATCCTGTTCCTCTACCGCCGCGCGGTCGGGGTCAACATGAAGGATGCCTTCGCCGCCGCACTGGCTGGCCTGGCCTTGTCCCATACCATTGCCAAGGCAGTGCTGTACGGTTTCTTCACCAGCAGCATTCCGTTCTTCCGCACGCCGAAAAACGCCGATAACCACGGTTTCTGGGTAGCGATTTCGGAAGCCCGCGAAGAGATGTTCATCATGCTGCTGTTGTGGGCCGCGGCGCTGGGGATCTTCCTGGTGCAGGGCTTGCCGAGCAACGACATGCGCTTCTGGGTAGTGATGTTGCTGGTGCAGTCGTTGCCGTACCTGGCGGCACTGATCATGGCGTTCGTTTCCTCGCTGCCGAAACCGGTCAGCGCGCCGGAGCCGGCATCCGTCGCATAAACGCGATGCACGACACGAAACGGCGGCCTGCGGGCCGCCGTTTTGCTTTAAGATATCCACCCTTTGCGCGCCCCTATCTTCCTGTAGGAGCGAGCTTGCTCGCGATGGTCGTCAACGATAATGCTGGGCACCTGATACCCCGCGGAGCCTGAACCACCCTCGCGAGCAAGCTCGCTCCTACATACCCGTTTCGGAGCTTTCCCATGACGGCCCACGCCGACCTTTCGCCGACCCTGCAACTCGCTTGCGACCTGATTCGCCGCCCTTCCGTGACCCCGGTCGATGCCGACTGCCAGAAGCTGATGATGCAGCGCCTGGGCGATGCCGGTTTCAAGCTCGAGCCGATGCGTATCGAGGACGTCGACAACTTCTGGGCCACCCACGGCAAGCATGAAGGCCCGGTGCTGTGTTTCGCCGGTCACACCGACGTGGTGCCGACAGGTCCGCTGCAGGCCTGGCAGAACGATCCGTTCGATGCCTTGATCGACGAGCACGGCATGCTCTGCGGTCGCGGCGCGGCCGACATGAAAGGCAGCCTGGCCGCGATGCTGGTGGCCGCCGAGCGTTTTGTCGCGGACTACCCGGACCACCGTGGTTCGGTCGCCTTCCTGATCACCAGCGACGAAGAAGGCCCGGCCCACCACGGCACCAAGGCCGTGGTCGAGCGCCTGGCCGCCCGTAGCGAGCGCCTGGACTGGTGCATCGTCGGCGAACCGTCGAGCACCACCCTGGTCGGTGACGTGGTGAAGAACGGCCGCCGTGGCTCCCTCGGCGCCCGCCTCACCGTGCGCGGCGTACAGGGCCATGTGGCCTACCCGCACCTGGCGAAAAACCCGATCCACCTGGCCGCTCCGGCCCTGGCCGAACTGGCCGCCGAGCATTGGGACAATGGCAACGCCTTCTTCCCACCGACCAGTTTCCAGATTTCCAACCTCAACTCGGGGACCGGTGCGACCAACGTGATCGCCGGCGAACTGGTGGCGTTGTTCAACTTCCGCTTCTCCACCGAGTCCACGGTTGAAGGCCTGCAACAGCGGGTCGCGGCGATCCTCGACAAGCACGGCCTGGACTGGCACGTGGAATGGGCGCTGTCCGGCCTGCCATTCCTCACCGAGCCGGGCGCGCTGCTCGATGCGGTGTCGGCGAGCATCAAGACCATCACCGGGCGCGACACCAAGGCTTCCACCAGCGGCGGCACCTCCGACGGGCGCTTTATCGCGACCCTCGGCACCCAGGTGGTCGAGTTGGGCCCGGTCAACGCGACCATTCATCAGGTCAACGAGCGGGTCCTGGCCAGCGACCTCGATGTGCTGACCGAAATCTACTACCAGACCCTGATCAAGTTGCTTGCCTGATGCTCACCTGCCCCCTCTGCAGCGCACCCCTGAACGCGGTCGACAACGGC
Source organism: Pseudomonas sp. MWU12-2319 (assembly GCF_023242525.1). Lineage (NCBI taxonomy): Bacteria > Pseudomonadati > Pseudomonadota > Gammaproteobacteria > Pseudomonadales > Pseudomonadaceae > Pseudomonas > Pseudomonas sp. MWU12-2319. Next base: position 163,614 of record NZ_JALJES010000012.1, on the reverse strand, counting down.
GTGGCCTGTCCGCTCGGGCATCGTTTCGACCGGGCACGCCAGGGTTACCTGAACCTGTTGCCGGTCCAGCACAAGAACAGCCGTGATCCGGGCGACAACCTGGCCATGGTCGAAGCCCGACGGGACTTCCTCAACGCCGGCCACTACGCGCCGGTGGCCCGCCGCCTGGCGGAGCTGGCGGCCGAACGGACGCCGGGACGCTGGGTCGATATCGGCTGCGGCGAGGGCTACTATACCGCGCAACTGGCCGAGGCCCTGCCCGCGGCTGACGGCTATGCGCTGGATATTTCCCGCGAGGCGGTCAAGCGTGCCTGCCGGCGCAACCCGCAACTGACCTGGTTGATCGCCAGCATGGCGCGGGTGCCATTGGCCGACGCCTGCTGCCAGTTTATCGCCAGCGTGTTCAGCCCATTGGACTGGCAGGAGGCCAAACGCCTGCTGAGCCCCGGTGGCGGCCTGATGAAAGTCGGACCGACCAGCGGCCACCTGATGGAACTGCGCGAGCGTCTGTACGATGAAGTGCGCGAATACACTGACGACAAGCACCTGGCCCTGGTGCCGGAGGGCATGGCGTTGCAACACAGCGAAGTGCTGGAGTTCAAGCTGAGCCTGGCCAGCGCCCAGGACCGGGCGAACCTGCTGGCCATGACGCCCCACGGCTGGCGGGCCAGTGCCGAGCGCCGGGCGCAGGTCATCGAACAGCCGGAGCCGTTCGAGGTCAGCGTGTCGATGCGCTACGATTACTTCGTTTTGCAATAACCCCACTCTTCATGGCCTTGGACACGGGTTCAAGGCCGGCAAAATCCGCGAATGGATTTTTCGAACAACCGCAGCGAGGATTTCCATGCGCCAGCCCGATATCGAGATTTACCTCAAGGACGACGACGTCGATCACAAGGCCGTTGCCGCCTGGCTCGGCGCCGCCCTGGGGCCTTGCAGCGACTGGGTCCAGAAAGGCCAGACCTGGAAGTGCCAGGCCGGCAGCGTGCCGGTGACCTGGTTGCCCAAGGCCGTGGGCAAGTGGAACAGCCTGTACCTGGAAAGCGACCAGACCCCGTGGGACGACGACATCGCCTGCGCCCGCGCGGCCTTTGCCGCGCTGAACGTGGAAGTGCGTTGTGCCCCGGGCAGCTGGGTCGAGGAAGAGGGCGAGGAGACGGCCGATCGCTGGATCCGCATCAGCGCCGATGGCGAAGAAGAGATCACCTGGCGTACGGCCTGACGCTCACTGACTCCGGACAGGGGGCTTGCCACAGCAAGCCCCTCTCACTCACAGCCCGACCACATCCTCGGCCTGCAGGCCTTTCTGGCCTTCCACCACCGCGTACTCCACCTGCTGCCCTTCGGCCAGGGAGCGGTGGCCTTCGCCACGAATCGCGCGGTAGTGCACAAACACATCCGCTCCGTCTTCGCGCAGAATAAAGCCGTAGCCCTTGGCATCGTTGAACCACTTCACATTGCCCGTCTCGCGAGTTGCCATGAATCCGTACTCCGTCTTGTTATTGTTGGGTTGGGCCCGGCTCGACGGGTCCTGCCTGCTGCGTCGCCAGAACATCGTGCTGCGCGGATGAATCCTACCGTTCATGGCGAACGACCGAGTATAAGACAGGTCAAAAAACTCTCAATCAATATTAGTTCGCCGCGTTTTTGCCGATTTTTGACGAATACGGCACACTAGCCGCCCCGAGCAAACGCTCGGTTCAATCCATTTGCCTGCAGAAGCCGTATGACCCGTTCCCCGTTCCGCCGTCTCGTGTTTGGTACCTTGCGCCGCCTCCTGTACCTGTGGGTGCGCTCGGAGACGATCAACCAATCGTCGCTGACTCTCGACCTCGACCGCAGTCGGCCGGTGTTCTACGTCCTGCAATCGCCCTCGCTGACCGACCTGGCCGTGGTCGACCGCGAATGCACCAAGGCCGGCCTGCCGCGCCCGGTGCTACCGGTGTCGGTCGGTTCGCTCATGGAGCCTGCGGCGTTCTTCTACCTGACCCCCGAGCCCGACTGGCTCGGCCGCCAGGACAAGCGCGGCGCGCCACCGACCTTGACCCGCCTGGTCAGCGCCTTGAGCGAGAACCCCGCCGAAGATGCGCTGATCATCCCGGTCAGCGTGTTCTGGGGCCAGTCGCCGGACAGTGAATCGAGCCCCTGGAAACTGCTGTTCGCCGACAGCTGGGCGGTCACCGGTCGCCTGCGCCGCCTGATGAGCATCCTGATTCTCGGGCGCAAGACCCGCGTGCAGTTTTCCGCGCCGATCCACCTGCGCGGCCTGATCGAACACAACAAGGGCCATGAGCGCACCGTGCGCATGGCCCAGCGGATCCTGCGGGTACACCTGCGCAACCTCAAGGCCGCGGTGATCGGCCCGGACATCTCCCACCGGCGCAACCTGGTCAAGGGCCTGGTCAACGAGCCGATGGTGCGCCAGGCAATCCTCGAGGAGGCCCAGCGCGAGAACATCTCCGTGGAAAAAGCCCAGGCCCAGGCCCTGCGCTACGGCAACGAGATCGCCTCGGACTACACCTACACCGCCATCCGCTTCCTCGAAGTGGTGCTGAGCTGGTTCTGGAACAAGATCTACGACGGCATCAAGGTCAACCATATCGAAGGCGTGCAGGCCGTGGCCCAGGGCCATGAAGTCATCTACGTGCCTTGCCATCGCAGCCATATCGACTATCTGCTGCTGTCGTACCTGCTGTTTCGCAATGGCCTGACCCCGCCGCACATCGCCGCCGGGATCAACCTCAACATGCCGGTGATCGGCAGCCTGCTGCGCCGCGGCGGGGCGTTTTTCATGCGCCGTACCTTCAAGGGCAACCCGCTCTACACCTCGGTGTTCAACGAGTACCTGCACACCCTGTTCACCAAGGGTTTCCCGGTGGAGTACTTCGTCGAAGGCGGTCGCTCGCGTACCGGGCGCATGCTGCGGCCGAAGACCGGCATGCTGGCCATCACCCTGCGCAGCTTCCTGCGCTCCTCGCGCATGCCGATCGTCTTCATCCCGGTGTATATCGGCTATGAGCGGGTGCTCGAAGGTCGCACCTACCTGGGTGAACTGCGTGGCGCGAGCAAGAAGAAAGAATCGATCTTCGACATCTTCAAGGTCATCGGCGCACTCAAGCAGCGCTTCGGCCAGGTCGCGGTCAACTTCGGCGAGCCGATCAAGCTGGCCGAGTTCCTCGATCAGGAACAGCCGGACTGGCGCGCCCAGGAACTGGGTCCGCAATTCCGCCCGGCCTGGCTCAATGAAACCACCAACCGCCTTGGAGAGCGCGTCGCCCGCCACCTCAACGAAGCCGCGGCGATCAACCCGGTGAACCTGGTGGCCCTGGCGCTGCTCTCGACCACCCGCCTGGCCCTCGACGACCGCGCCATGGCCCGGGTCCTTGACCTCTACCTGGCGCTGTTGCGCCGCGTGCCCTACTCGCCGCACACCACCCTGCCGGAAGGCGACGGTCGCGCGCTGATCCAGCACGTCAAGGACATGGACCTGCTGGCCGAGCAAAGCGATGCCTTGGGCAAGATCCTCTATCTGGACGAGCAGAACGCCGTCCTGATGACCTATTACCGCAACAACGTGCTGCATATCTTCGCCCTGCCGTCGTTGCTGGCGAGCTTCTTCCAGAGCGCCTCGCGCATGAGCCGCGAACAGATCCTGCGCTACAGCCGCGCGCTCTATCCGTACCTGCAGGCGGAACTGTTTATCCGCTGGTCACTGGACGAGCTGGACGCGGTGATCGACCAATGGCTGGAGGCGTTCGTCGAACAGGGCCTGTTGCGCCTGGAGAACGACGTCTACCTGCGCCCGGCACCGAGCTCGCGGCACTTCGTGCTGCTGACCCTGCTGTCGCGGAGCATCGCCCAGACCCTGCAACGGTTCTACATGGCCATCTCGCTGCTGCTCAACAGCGGCCAGCACAGCATCAGTGCCGAGGAGCTGGAAGACCTCTGTACGGTCATGGCACAGCGCCTGTCGATTCTCCATGGCCTGAACGCCCCGGAATTCTTCGACAAGAGTCTGTTCCGCCACTTTATCCAGACCCTGCTCGACCTCGATGTACTGCGCCGCGACGCGGCCGGCAAACTGGGTTATCACGAACTGCTCGGCGAGCTGGCCGAGGGCGCGGCGAAACGGGTACTGCCAGCGGAAATCCGCCTGTCGATTCGCCAGGTGGCCCTGCATCGCAGCGAAGATGCCGCCGAACAGAGCCCCGAGTCGGGTTCTGACGTGGGATAAGACGAACCACCCACATCAGACCATTCGGTAAAGCAGCAAGGATGCTTCTCCGCCGGTTTTCAAGCCCAAAGGCCCGTGTAGACTCAATCTTGCGTTGCCTTTGACGCGTTCGATAAGGACATCGAGATGACCGCAAAAAACGTCGTGACCGCTGTTTTCCACTTTCCACCGGACTACAGGATCCCGGCCAAGGCCGAAACCCGTATCACCCTGCGCAACCGCTGCAGCGACACCCTGCTGGGAACCTGGACCAGTGCGCAACTACCCGACCAGTCGCCGTGGCGCTTTAGCTTCGAGCTGCCGGCGGACCTCAAGCGTAACTGCAAGGTCGAGATCGACATCGACCTGAGTGTCGCCGGCACCTCGCTGCTGCCGGACATCAAATACAGCTTCCGCTGGCGCCGGGACAACCAGGAAGAAACCTTTCACCTGAGCCCACCGGGGTATCTGTACCTCAGCGCGGCGCTGGTGCCGATGATCGGCACGCAGGACAACACCCTGGCTACCCTGAGGCTGGTGGCCCAGACCGAACCGGGTATTCCGGTGCATGTCCTCAGCGAGGAAATCACCTTCTTCAAGGGCTCGATCCCGCGTTACCTGCGCTACGACGTGAACAAGGTCAAGCCGGGCCAGATCTACGAGACCCAGGGCACCTTCGGCAGCCGCCGTAAATTCACCATGAAGCCGATTCCGCGCAGCGTCGTACTGCTGAAAGAGAAACCCCAGAGCCTGATCCTCAGCGCCTGAGTGGCGGCCAACGTCTTTAGAAAACTGGCGTTTGCCGATAAATCCGTTAGATTCTCACTGGCTGGCGCCAGGCTTCTCCTGGCGCCACGGATTTCCCCACTGATCCCAACAAGGAAGCTTCCATGCTCCGTCCCTCCCTTCGTCTGGTCGGCCTCTGCGCAGGCCTGCTGATTTCCGTCAACGCCCTGGCCTTGTCCCTGGGCAGCCTCTCCCAGGGTGAAGCCTCCGGCGGCCTCAAGGACGCGCTGGCCCAGGGTGCCGTCGCCGCCGTGACCAACCTCGGCAAGCCGGGTGGTTTCAGCAACAACCCTGCGGTGAAGATCGAACTGCCGGGCAACCTCGGCAAGGTCGCCAGCAAGATGAAGCAGTTCGGCATGGGCGCCCAGGTCGATCAACTGGAAGCCAGCATGAACAAGGCGGCGGAAGCCGCCATGCCACAGGCCCAGGCGTTGCTGGTGGACGCCGTGAAGAAAATGACCGTGACCGATGCCAAGGGCATCCTCACCGGTGGCAAGGATTCGGCGACCCAGTACCTGGACAAGACCAGCCGTGAGCAGATTCGCGCCAAGTTCTTGCCGATCGTCAAGGAGGCTACCGACAAGGTGGGCCTGGCCAAGCAGTACAACTCGTTCGCCGGGCAGGCGGCGACCCTCGGTGTACTCGACGCCAAGAGTGCCAACGTTGAAGGCTACGTAACGGAAAAAGCCCTGGACGGCCTGTTCAAGATGATCGCCCAGAAGGAAGAAGACATCCGCGCCAACCCGGCGGCGGCGGCCACCAGCCTGGCGAAGAAGGTGTTTGGCGCGCTCTGACACCTCACCCCTTGAACTGTCTTGCCAGCGATAAGGTCTGCAAGATCGCCAAAAGCTTCGCTGGCAAGCCAGGCTCCTACATGACCGAGTCGATCACCTATATTGCATACGACAAAAACCTGTAGGAGCAGGGCTTGCCCGCGAAGAGGCCCTCAAGGTCGCCAAAAGCTTCGCTGGCAAGCCAGGCTCTACAAAACGGCCGCGCTTTAGGGGGCCGTCTTCTTCACCCTGAACCACCCCGCATACAGTGCCGGCAGGAACAGCAGGGTCAAGGCCGTCGCCACGATCAAACCGCCCATGATCGCCACGGCCATCGGTCCGTAGAACACGCTGCGCGACAGCGGAATCATCGCCAGCACCGCCGCCAGGGCGGTCAGCACGATGGGGCGGAAACGCCGCACCGTCGCTTCGATAATTGCCTGCCATTGCGACATGCCCGCGCGGATATCCTGTTCGATCTGGTCCACCAGGATCACCGAGTTGCGCATGATCATCCCCGACAGGGCAATGGTCCCGAGCATCGCGACAAAACCGAACGGTTGGCGGAACACCAGCAGGAACAGGGTCACCCCGATCAGCCCCAGCGGCGCGGTGAGGAACACCAGCGCCACCCGCGAGAAGCTGCGCAGTTGCAGCATCAACAAGGTCAGTACCACCACTATGAACAGTGGCACGCCGGCATTCACCGAGGCCTGGCCGCGCTCCGAATCCTCCACGGTACCACCGACCTCCAGCAGGTAGCCGTCCGGCAACTCGGCGCGAACCGGATCCAGGGTCGGCATGATCTGCTTGACCAGGCTCAGGGGCTGCTCCTGGCCGTAGATGTCGGCGCGGATCGTCACGGTCGGCAAGCGGTTGCGGTGCCAGATAATGCCTTCCTCGAAACCGTACTCCAGGGTCGCGATCTGCGACAGCGCCACGCTGGTGCCGTTGTCCGTCGGTACCGCCAGGCTCGGCAATGCCGACAACTGGTTGCGTTCCTGGACAGTGCCGCGCATGAGGATTTCGATCAACTCGTTGTCCTCGCGGTACTGGCTGACGGTCGAACCGGTCAGCGACAATTGCAGGAAGCGCGACAGGTTCGAAGTACTCACCCCCAGCGCCCGGGCCCGATCCTGATCGACGTTCAGGTAGACCACCTTGCTCGGCTCTTCCCAGTCCAGGTGCACATTGGTCACGTGCGGATTCTCACGGACCTTGGCCGCCACCTTGCGCGCCAGGGCACGGACCACTTCGATATGCTCGCCGGTCACCCGGAACTGCACCGGATAACCCACGGGCGGTCCGTTCTCCAGGCGTGTCACGCGTCCGCGCACATCGGCGAACTGCTCGTCGAGGACCTTGATCAGCCAGGTGCGCAGCACTTCCCGATCCTCGATGCTCTTGGCCAGCACGACGAACTGGGCAAAGCTGGTGGCCGGCAATTGCTGGTCCAGCGGCAGGTAGAAACGCGGCGAACCGGTACCGATATAGGCGACATAGTTGTCGATACCGGGATGATCCTTGAGCAGGGCTTCCAGACGCGCAACCTGTTCGGTGGTGTTGTTCAGGGACGCGCCTTCGGCCAACTTCAGGTCGACCATCAGCTCCAGCCGCCCCGAGGCCGGGAAGAACTGCTGCGGCACAAAGCGGAACAGCAGCAACGAGCCGATAAACAGCGCGACAGTCAGCACGATCACGGTTTTACGACGGCGTACGCACCACTCCACCATGCGCCTGACACGCTGGTAAAACGGTGTGCCATAAGGGTCCGGTTGTTCGCTGCCATGCTTGGCGGCGTGGATCTTCGCCAGGTCCGGCAGCAGCTTTTCCCCCAGGTAAGGCACGAACACCACCGCCGCGATCCACGATGCCAGCAGGGCCAGGGTCACCACCTGGAAAATCGAGCGGGTGTATTCGCCAGTGCCCGACTGCGCGGTGGCAATCGGCAGGAAACCGGCGGCGGTGATCAGGGTGCCGGTGAGCATCGGGAACGCCGTGCTGGTCCAGGCAAAACTCGCCGCCTTGAGGCGGTCGAAGCCCTGCTCCATCTTGATCGCCATCATCTCCACGGCAATGATTGCGTCATCCACCAGCAAGCCGAGGGCCAGTACCAGCGCGCCGAGAGAGATCTTGTGCAGGCCGATGCCCAGGTAGTACATGGCGGCAAAGGTCATCGCCAGCACCAGCGGAATCGCCAGCGCCACTACCATCCCGGTGCGCACACCCAGGGAGAAGAAACTCACCAGCAACACAATGACCAGGGCTTCCACCAGCACCTGGACGAACTCACCGACGCCGGTCTTCACTGCCGCCGGCTGGTCGGAGACCTTGCTCAGTTTCATCCCCGCCGGCAGGTTTTTCTGGATACGCGCGAACTCGATCTCCAGTGCCTTGCCCAGCACCAGGATATCGCCGCCCTCGTTCATCGCCACCGCCAGGCCGATCGCGTCTTCGCCCATGAAGCGCATGCGCGGTGCCGGTGGATCGTTGAAGCCACGGTGCACCTCGGCGACATCGCTGATACGGAAGGTGCGGTCACCGACGCGGATCGGGAAGTTCTTGATCTCGTCGACGGTCTTGAAGTTACCGCTGACCCGCAGTTGCACACGCTCGGTCGGGGTCTCGAAGAAGCCGGCGGTGGACACCGCATTCTGCTCCTGCAGGGCCTGCTGCACCGCACTCAGCGGCAGGCCAAGGGTCGCCAGCTTGACGTTGGAGAGTTCGATCCAGACCTTTTCGTCCTGCAGACCGAGCAGATCGACCTTGCCCACGTCCTTGACCCGCTGCAACTGGATCTGGATACGGTCGGCGTAGTCCTTGAGCACGGCGTAGTCGAAACCCTCGCCGGTCAGGGCGTAGATATTGCCGAAGGTGGTGCCGAACTCATCGTTGAAAAACGGCCCCTGGATATCCGGCGGCAAGGTCTGGCGGATATCGCCGATCTTCTTGCGCACCTGGTACCAGAGGTCGGGAACCTCCGAGGAATGCATCGAGTCCCGGGCCATGAAGGTCACCTGGGATTCCCCTGGCCGGGAGAAGGAGATGATTTTCTCGTACTCGCCGGTCTCCATCAGCTTCTTTTCAATGCGTTCGGTGACTTGCCGCGAGACTTCCTGGGCCGTGGCCCCCGGCCAGTTGGTCTTGATGACCATGGCCTTGAAGGTGAACGGCGGGTCTTCGCTCTGCCCCAGCTTGGTGTAGGACAAGGCTCCGACCAGCGCGAGCAGAATCATCAGGAACAGTACGATCTGGCGATTACGCAACGCCCATTCGGAAAGATTGAAACCCATCGGGGACTACTCCTTGGTCGCCAGATTGACCACGCGGTTGGAGCGATCCACCGGGCGAACCAGGTCGCCGTCATGGAGCACATGCACACCGGCCGCCACCACCCAATCGCTGGCCGAAAGGCCTTCGAACACCGGCACGGTCTTTTCGCCAAAGGCACCGACCCGCACCGGGGTCCGTTTGAGGGTGTTGTCCGCCTGGACCCGCCAGACATAGGTCGCACCGTTTTCCGCGGTCACCGCCGACAGCGGCACCGACAACGGCACCACACCGGCGGCCTGGATAAACACCCGGGCGCTCTGTCCCAACTCAGCCGGCACCTTGCCGGCGCTGAAGGCGATACGGGCGGCGAAGGTCCGCGACTTGGGGTCGGCGGCCGGCGACAACTCGCGGATCCGCCCGTTGAAACGCTGGTCCGGCTGCGACCAGAGTTCCACGGCCACATCCTGGCCGATCTTGAACCGTCCGAAAGCCTGCTCCGGGAAGCTGATCAGCACTTCACGCTCGCCGTCGGCGGCCAGGGTAAAGACCGTCTGGCCGGCGGCGACCACCTGGCCGACTTCCACCAGGCGCTTGGCGACTACACCGTCCTGGGGCGCACGCAACACGGCATAACCGGCCTGGTTGCTGGACACGTCGAACTCGGCCTTGATCTGCTTGACGCGGGCTTCACCGGAGCGGTAGAGGTTTTCCGCGTTGTCGTACTGCGAGCGGCTGACCATCTGTCGGTCGAGCAAGGTCTTGTAGCGATCACGCTCGGAGCGCACCAGGTTCAGGTTGGCCTCGGCGGCCGCAACCTGGGCACGAGTCGCTTCCAGTTGCAGGCGCACGTCCTGCGGGTCGAGCTCCGCCAGGGGCTGGTTGGCCTTGACCCGCTCGCCCTCCTCCACCAGTCGTCGACTGACCTTGCCACCGATACGAAAGGCCAGGTCGGGCTCGAAACGCGCCCGCACTTCGCCAGGATAACTGTCCATGGCCTGGGCCGAAGGCTGTGGCTGCACCACCATCGCGGGACGAACGCTGACCTGGGCCGGCTCTTCATGACCACAACCGGCCAGGAAAAGGGCTAAACTGACGGGCAACGCAAGGGGCATGACATAGCGGAGCATGGTGTAGGACCTTTCGCTAATGGTGCTCAGAATATTTATACTGGCCAGTATGGTATTAATACCAAACTCACCAGTCCAGTATTAACTAAGAAAATGTCCGACAATCTTTCAGTGCCCAGCGGCCCCGGCCGCCCCAAGGACCTGGCAAAACGCCAGGCCGTCCTGCAAGCGGCGAAAGATCTGTTCCTGAGTAATGGATACGCCAGCACCAGCATGGACGCAGTCGCTGCAGCAGCAGGTGTTTCAAAGCTGACGGTGTACAGCCATTTCAACGACAAGGAGACACTGTTCTCCGCTGCCGTGGTGGCCAAATGCGCAGAACAGCTGCCCGAGCTGTTTTTCGCCCTGCCCGAAGGCGTGCCGGTGGAAAGCATTCTGCTGAACATCGCCCGGGGTTTTCATCACCTGATCAACAGTGACGAGTCGGTGAACCTGCATCGGCTGATCATGGCCCTGGGCAGCCAGGACCCGAAGCTCTCGCAGATCTTCTTCGAGGCCGGGCCCCAACGCATGCTCACGGAGATGGAGCGGCTGCTGAGTCGGATCAACCAGGGCGGTGCCCTGGTGATCGACAAGCCGCACTACGCCGCCGAGCACTTCTTCTGCCTGCTCAAGGGCGCGGCGAACTTCCGCCTGCTCTACGGCTGCGGCGAGCCGCCGAGCGAGGCCGAGGGCGAAGCCCATGTGCGCGAGGTGGTGGGGTTGTTCATGCGCGCCTACCGGCCTTGAGCACTCGGGCGCCTGTCAGACCGCTATCGCGAGCAAGCTTGCTCCTACAAGTTTTGCGTACTGCATAGACGGTGCTCACGACACAAATCCTGTAGGAGCAAGCTTGCTCGCGATGAGGCCCTCAAGATCGCCCAAACCGTCACGCCAAGCCTGCTTTCAAGGCTTCAGGGCTTTCTTCGGGTAGATGTCATAGCGACTCGACTTGCCGTCCAGGCCATGGCTCGGTTTCGGCCCGTCGATACACGGCGCCTTGCGCGGGCGCTTGACCACCACCCGATGGGTCGCCAGGGCCAGTGCCGCCTCCAGCAATGCCGGCGCATCCGGGTCATCGCCCACCAACGGGCGGAACAGGCGCATTTCCTTCTTCACCAGGGCGGTTTTCTCACGGTGAGGAAACATCGGGTCCAGGTAGATCACCTGGGGCGCCTCGCCTTCCCAATTGCGCATCACCTCGATCGAATTGCCCTTGAGCAAGTGCATGCGCGAAACAATCGGCGCCACGTCGAAATCTTCCAACCCACGGGCCAGGCCATCCTCGAGCAAGGCGCCAATCAGCGGCTGGCGCTCGATCAGGCTCATCTCGCAGCCCAGGCTCGCCAGCACGAACGCATCCTTGCCCAAGCCAGCAGTGGCGTCCAGCACCCGCGGCCGTACGCCCGGTTGAATGCCCACGGCCTTGGCGATCATCTGCCCGCTGCCGCCGCCATACAGACGCCGGTGCGCCGCGCCGCCTTCGACAAAGTCCACCCGGACCGGTCCAGGCGCCTCAGGCCCCAGTTGCTGCAACTGCAACCCCTGCTCCGACACCTGCAAAGCGAACTCCGCTTCGGCTTCCTGCAACGGCAAACCGAGGCGTTCGGCCCAGGCTTCGGCCCGGGATTGCAACCCTTCGGCCAGGGCCTCGACTCTGATACGGACCGGTGCTTGCTGCTCACTCATGAAAAACACGCTCAAAAATTTAATGATCGGCAAAAGCTGCCGATAAAAACATTATCCAGCATTTTGCCAGACCTGAGCGTCACTCGAGAGCCATGTCAGACATTCGCACTACATCCATAGGTTATCTGTCGCCCGTCGACAATTATGGCCTGCGCAATTCCCAGGCACTGAGCGGTGTCAGTCACCTGTGGCAAGATTTCTTTGCCCGGGCGCTGGCCGAACAGGTCGGGGACGCGGCGGATGCAAAGAATGTCCAGGCACAACTGCCGGTCGACGGCCCGGTGGAGCCCACCGCCGGTGCCGAGCTGCTGGCGCAGATCGTTGACCAGCGCCAGTGTGACGTAAAGGACACCCCGGTCCGTCCGCCGGAGCCGCTGTTCCTGCCGATTGCCGAATTCGATCTGGACCTGCTGAAGCGGCCCGTGCCTTACCCGCCGGAAGAAGTTGTCGCGCAACAGAAACAGCAGGATTTCGAAAGCGGCTGGGTTCGCCCTATCGTCCTCAACGCCGGCCAGCCGCTGCCAGCACCGGGCCCCGCGCCGCAAGCGCGTGCGCTGCACCTGCCGATTGCCGAGTTCGAGCTGGATCTGCTGGAGCCGCATGTGCCGTTCGACGAAGAAACCCTGGTCAAGCAGCAGAAAGCCATGGACTACGACCTGAACTGGGCCCGTCCGCTGGTGGCACAGAACCTGCGCCTCGCGGCCTGAGTGTTTACCTAGTTCTTGAACATCTGATTGATCCGCGCAAAGGGCATGGCCTGATCCAGCGCGCTGAACGTCCCCTGCCCACGCATCTCCTCGGCCGCCCGATAGAAGGCGCCGTACGCCGCCCGGGCCAACGCCGAACCGACACTGATGCGCTTGACTCCCAGTTCGCCCAACTCGGTCACCGACAGGTTGACCCCGCCCGACATCAATACATTTACCGGCTTGGGCGCCACGGCCTTGACCACCGCCTGGATCTCCTCACGCGTGCGCAGGCCTGGCGCATACAGCACGTCGGCACCGGCCTCGGCGAACGCCTGTAAACGGCGAATCGTATCCGGCAGATCCTGGCGCCCGTGCAGCAGGTTCTCCGCCCGCGCCGTGAGCATGAAGGGGAACGACAGGCTGCGGGCCGCGGCAACCGCGGCCTCGACCCGTTCTACCGCGTGGTTGAATTCATAGATGGGGTCCTCGGCATGACCACTGGCGTCTTCGATCGAGCCCCCCACCAAGCCAGCTTCGGCCGCCCGCAAAATCGCCTCGGCACACCCGGCGGGGCTGTGGGCAAAACCATTTTCCAGATCGGCCGCCACCGGCAGCGCCGTGGCCAGGACAATGCTCCGCGCGTTTTCCAGCGTATCGTTCAGCGAGTTGGCCCCTTCCGCATCCGGACGCCCAAGGGAAAACGCCAGGCCCGCGCTGGTGGTGGCCAACGCCTCGAAGCCCAGTGCGGCGAGCATTTTTGCCGAACCGGCATCCCAGGGATTGGGAATCACAAAGGCTCCGTCACGTTCGTGCAGGGCCTTGAAGGCTTGGGCTCGAAGGGTTTGCGCATCCATGGGTCGACTCCTGGCAAAGAGAGTGTGATGCCCTCAGAGCAAGCCGAGTTGCTCCGTGGCGGGCCCTCTGTATAGCTCAGGCAGCGCCGGCAAGCCAGGCAGACGCGCCATCAGCCGAACATGGAAACGTTGCGCCAGCGCCGGTGCGAGGCGGTTGTCGGAGGTATGCAGAAACACGTAGGGCGTGCGCCCCTCCTCGATCCAGCCGGCGACCTTCTCGACCCAGGGCGTCAGGAAAGGCTCATTGGCCTCCAGTTCCGGGTGCCCGATAAAACGCACCTGCGGAAACAGCGTGAACGCTGCCGGCCGGGGTGGCACCTTGGGCTTTTTCGACTGGGCGTGCAGCACCGAGGCATCGGTGGAAGTGCAACTGAACAGCGCCCGTGGATCGAGGCAGATCCGTTCGACACCCCGGTCCAGCAGCAGGCGGTTGAGCATCCGCTCGGCGTCGCCCTTGGCGAAGAAATCACGATGACGGACTTCAATCGCCAACGGGCGCTCCAGCGCGTCGATAAACCCGACCAGCTCGGCCAGGCGCTGCGGCGCAAAACTGGCCGGCAATTGCAGCCACAGCGGCGCCACCCGCGGTCCCAGCGGCTTGAGCAGTTGCAGGAAGTCTTCAGCCGCCTGGACCTGCTCGCGCAGATCACCGCCGTGGCTGATATCCCGAGGAAACTTGGCGGTGAAGCGAAAGTGTGCGGGCATGGTCTGCGCCCAGCGTTCTACCGTGGCGGACGCGGGCCGTGCGTAGAAGGTGGTGTTGCCTTCGACGGCGTTGAACACCTGGGCGTACAGGTCGAGAAAATCGCTCGTGCGCGCAGTGGGCGGGTATAGGTACTCGCGCCAGGCGTTTTCGCTCCAGGAGGGGCAACCGAGGAAATAAGGCAGCAGGACAGGATCAGTCATCGACCCGATTAAATCAGATATGCAGGTCGAGCCCCAACACTTCCATGTCCCACTCGACGAAACCGGCGGTGGTCAGGTAGCTGGCCAGGGCGTTGGCGACGCTTTTGCTCATGGCGCGATGGAAGATCATGTCCTGCGGACGGGCCGGCAGGTTGGCCAGGCGGCTACCGGCCGCTTCGGCGCGGGCGGCCACCTCGGAGAGGTCCTCGCTATCGCCCTCCGAGACATCGACCTCGTCGTCAACCACGACGCTGCCTTTACGCGGTTTGCGCTTGATGGGGTAGGACTGTGAGGAAACGCCGTCTATACGCATTGGGGCATGCTCGGTGTCAATGATGGCAATTTAGCAGCACGCACCGCACTTAGCTATTGCCCGAGTGATAACTGGACCACAGAACCTGAAAAAGGTTTTCACACCCTGGTGCCTGGGTGGGGAAAACATGACGAACGGCACATTTTTGACTATCTGGGCGTTTTTTCGGGTGATCGGTTTAACGTTCAGTTTAGCCTGAATTTTATCAGTTGCCGCCCGGCGTCAACGGGCCTTGGGCGTCGCCACATTGTCGCGCAGGTAAACCGGCTGGGCCTCGTCGGCCGGAATGGCTTCGCCGCGCGCCCAGGCAAAACGCGCCAGGCTCAACAGATCCTCGGCGTGGGGCAGCAGGCTGGCATCCTGGCCTGTCAGTGCAACGTTGATCCGCTCACCATAACCCCAACCCGTGCCCGCGCCGAACCATTCGCCAGCGGCATCGTCCGGCAAGGCCGCCAGTTGCGGAGCCAGCACCGCCTCGACCCCGGCCAGACGCATTTCCCCGGCTTCTTCGCGATAGCAGCCCCAATACACCTCGTCCATCCGCGCATCGATGGCCGCGGCCACCTGGCGCACACCGCGCTCGCGAAAGGCCCGCTGCGCCAGCACCGCCAGGTTCGACACCGGCAACACCGGACGCTCCAGGGCAAACGCCAGCCCCTGAACCACACCGATGGCAATCCGCACCCCGGTAAAAGCCCCGGGACCACGGCCAAAAGCAATCGCATCCACCGCCGACAGGCTGATACCCGCGTCGGCCAGCAACTGCTGGATCATCGGCAGGAGCTTTTGCGCATGCAGGCGCGGAATCACCTCGTAGTGGCTCGTCACCTTGCCGTCATGCAGCAAGGCGACGGAGCAGGCTTCAGTCGCGGTGTCCAGGGCCAGCAAGGTGCTCATCGATGTATCCGTCAGGTCGAAATGAAAAAAGTGCAACAGTATAAACAACAACAGCCCGCAAGCGGGCTGTTGTACACATAGCAGCTACAGCGATCAGCTCAGGGCTTCAAGCACCTTGCTGGTGATCGATTCCACGGAGCCGACACCGGCGATATGGCTGTACTTCGGTTTGCCCTGGGCGGCCGAGAGCTTCTGGTAGAAATCCACCAGCGGCTTGGTCTGGGAGTGGTAGACCGACAGGCGATGACGCACGGTTTCTTCGGTGTCGTCCTTGCGCTGGACCAGGTCGTCCCCGGTCAGGTCGTCCTTGCCTTCGACTTTCGGCGGGTTGTAGACGGTGTGGTAGACGCGCCCGGAAGCCTCGTGAACACGACGGCCGGCGATGCGCTGGACGATCTCTTCGTCATCGACGGCGATCTCGACCACGTAGTCCAGCTCGACACCGGCATCCACCAGGGCTTCCGCCTGGGGAATGGTGCGTGGGAAACCGTCGAACAGGAAACCCTTGGCGCAGTCGGCCTGGGCGATACGGTCCTTGACCAACGCGATGATCAGGTCGTCGGAGACCAGCCCGCCGGCGTCCATGATGCCCTTGGCCTTGAGGCCCAGCTCGGTGCCGGCCTTGACCGCGGCGCGCAGCATGTCGCCAGTGGAGATTTGCGGGATGCCGAATTTCTCGGTGATGAACTTAGCCTGAGTACCTTTACCGGCCCCGGGAGCTCCCAGCAGAATGACGCGCATCGATGTGCTCCTCAATTTTTTATTTAGAAACGCTCGGATTCGCCTCGTGGGGCCAATCTCAAAAATAGGGTCATGGCCGCAAAACGGCCAAAGGCTGATCAAGATACACAGCCGACCGGAGCCACACAAGCCGCCGAAAGTCGCAGTCACTCATGCCTGCACAAGCGGTGAAACCTGCTATGCCGGGTCGCCCCCGCCAATAAAGCGCCGCCACACAAAAACGACCGCCCCTGACTGGACGGTCGCTTTTGTCCCATTACATAGGGCAACTCTTCCCACACACCTTAGCCAGTATTGCGCAGCCCGGCGGCAATCCCCGCCACAGACACCAGCAAAGCCTGTTCCAGAGGGCTGTCCTGGGCCGTTTCCTTGCGCCGCGAACGAGCCAGCAGCTCGGCCTGCAATCGATGCAGCGGGTCCAGGTAGGTGTTGCGCAGACGAATGAACTCCAGGGTCTCAGGGCTATGGGCCAGCAGTTGCGACTGGCCGGTCAAACCCAGTACCACCGCGCACGCCTGCGACAATAGGTCGCGTAAGTGCACACCCAATGGCAGCAGTTCGGCATCCACCAGACGTTCGTCATAGGAGCGGGCGATATCGCTGTCGGCCTTGGCCAGGACCATTTCCAGCATGTCGATACGGGTGCGGAAAAACGGCCATTGCTCGCGCATCTGCGCCAGCAGCTCGCCTTCACCCCGTGCCAGTGCCTTGCGCAGCGCCGCCTCCCAGCCGAGCCAGGCGGGCAACATCAGGCGCGTCTGGGTCCAACCGAAAATCCACGGAATCGCCCGCAGGCTTTCGATTCCGCCGGCGCGGCGCTTGGCCGGACGGCTGCCCAACGGCAGGCGCCCAAGCTCCTGTTCCGGGGTGGATTGGCGGAAATACTCGACGAACTGCGGATTGTCGCGCACCTCGGCGCGGTAGGCACTGACACCGTCCGCGGCCAATTCATCCATCAATTTACGCCAGGCCGGTTGCGGCGGCGGCGGCGGCAGCAAGGTGGCTTCGAGCACGGCGGCCAGGTAGAGGTTGAGATTCTGTTCGGCGATGTCCGGCAGGCCGAACTTGAAACGAATCATTTCGCCCTGCTCGGTGGTGCGGAAACGCCCCGCCACCGAACCCGGCGGCTGCGACAGGATGGCCTCGTGGGCCGGACCGCCGCCACGGCCAACGGTGCCGCCACGACCATGGAACAACAGCAGTTCGACCTGCTGCTCGCGACAGATCTCCACCAGCCGTTCCTGGGCCCGATACTGCGCCCAGGCCGCCGCCGTGGTGCCGGCGTCCTTGGCCGAATCGGAGTAGCCGATCATCACTTCCTGCGGACCTTGCAGGCGCGCGCGATAGCCCGGCAGCAGCAACAGCCGCTCCATCACGGGACCGGCGTTATCCAGGTCGGCCAGGGTTTCGAACAACGGCACCACGCGCATCGGCCGCAGCACGCCGGACTCCTTGAGGAGCAACTGCACCGCCAGCACATCGGAGGCGGCACCAGCCATGGAGATTACGTAGGATCCGAGGGAGGCGGCCGGCGCCGCAGCGACTTCCCGGCAGGTCGCCAGCACTTCGGCGGTGTCCGCGGAAGGTTTGAAATAGGCCGGCAACAGCGGGCGGCGATTGGCCAGCTCGCGCATCAGGAAGGTCAGGCGATCTTCTTCATTCCAGTCTTCGTAACGGCCCAGCCCCAGATAGTCGGTGATCTCGGTCATGGCGGCGGCGTGACGGGAAGAGTCCTGGCGCACGTCCAGGCGCACCAGGAACAGGCCGAAGGTCACCGCCCGGCGCAGGCAATCGAGCAACGGGCCGTCGGCAATCACGCCCATGCCGCAATCGTGCAAGGACTGGTAGCAGAGTTGCAACGGTTCGAGCAGTTCGCGGTTGTTCTGCAGGACTTCGTCCGGTGCCGGTTGCGTCGTGGCAAGGGACGCCTGGGCCCAGTTGCGGGTGGCCCGCAGTCGCTCACGCAATTGCTTGAGCACGGCGCGGTAAGGTTCGGCGCTCTCACCGGCGCGGGCAAGCAGGGCCTCGCTGGCCTGTTGCATCGACAACTCGGCGGCCAACTGGTCGACATCACGCAGATAGAGGTCCGCCGCCATCCAGCGAGCCAGCAGCAGAACCTCACGGGTGACCTTGGCCGTCACATTGGGGTTACCGTCACGGTCGCCGCCCATCCAGGAAGCAAATCGAATCGGCGCGGCTTCCAGGGGCAGGTGCAGGCCGGTGGCCGCGAACAGCGCCTGGTCGGCTTTGCGCAGGTAGTGCGGAATGGCCTGCCAGAGGGAATGCTCGATCACCGCGAAGCCCCATTTGGCCTCGTCCACCGGGGTCGGCCGGGTCCGGCGGATTTCCTCGGTGTGCCAGGCTTCGGCGATCAGTCGCTGCAAGCGCTGGCGGATCTGCTCGCGTTCGGCAGCGGTGAGGTCGCGGTGGTCCTGCTCGGCCAATTGCGCGGCAATCGCATCGTATTTCTGGATCAGGGTCCGCCGCGCCACCTCGGTGGGGTGCGCGGTGAGCACCAGTTCGATCTCCAGGCGGCCCAGTTGCCGTGCCAGGGATTCGGCGCCATGGCCTTCGGCGAGCAGCCGCGCCAGCAACTCCGGCAGCACCCGCGACTCGAAAGGCGCTGGCTGCGACTCGTCGCGGCGGTGAATCAGCTGATATTGCTCGGCGATATTGGCCAGGTTGAGAAACTGGTTGAAGGCCCGGGCCACCGGCAGCAGCTCGTCGTCGCCAAGGCTGTCGAGGCTGGCACTGAGCTCGGCATTCGCCGAACCGCTGCGGTCGGCCTTGGCGCCCTTGCGGATACGCTCGATCTTGTCGAGGAATTCGTCACCGTGCTGGTCACGGATGGTATTGCCCAGCAGTTCACCTAACAGGTGGACGTCTTCACGCAAACGTACATCAATATCGGACATCGACAGACTCTCCGGGGGACGCTGAGATGGCTCACAGGCTCAAGAGTGCACCAGCGCGGCGAACGCTTACAAGCCTGGCAAAAATCCCCACTGAACCTCGTCACATAGAACTAGTCTGATAATAAGCCTCACGAAGGCTTTATCGCCGGTACAGGCCGGTCACTCATCAATACCCGCTATCAACGGGTGCGAATTGAGGTCGATATGAAAATCCGCGAGCTTGCCCAGCACTGGGAAGAAAACGCCAAGGGTCGGTTGACCGACACCGGCTATGTCATTCATCTGGATGTGGAAGCTGCGGCGCGACTGGCGGCGGTGATCGACATGTACCCCAAACGGCGCCCGGAAGAACTGCTCGGCGAGTTGGTCGGTGCGGCGCTGGAGGAACTGGAAGCCAGTTTCCCCTATATCCAGGGCTCACAGGTGGTGGCCACCGACGAAGAAGGTGACCCCCTTTATGAGGACGTCGGGCCGACACCGCGTTTTCTCTCGCTGTCGCGACGACATCTGCATGACCTGGCGTCCCAGGACAAACCGAAACATTAAAGCCTGACGCGATTCCCCTTGCGGATAGCACCCTGTTCCTTGAGGTGTCACTACGGCCAACACGGACCTGTAGGAGCAGGGCTTGCCCGCGAAGAGGCCCTTGAGGCCGCTAAAAGCTTCGCGGGCAAGCCCTGCTCCTACAGGTTCAGCGGTGTATTCAAAAAACCGTTCTCCCTCCTCCACTCCCTCCAGCCGATACCCCCGCACACCGCGAAAGTTCAGACTTTTCGCACTGACTACTCGGTCAGATTTTTTTCGAGCAATGGGCCATCTTTCCCTGAACTATTCAAAAAAGCCTCGGGTCACACCCAGTAGCCATCACCGGAGCAGTTGTACTAAACACGCTCCCGGCCCCCGACCGGACACGGCGCGACAAGCTCCCGGAACCGTGGTGGACGATGTCGTTATTCAGGAGCTATCCAATGGAGTTGAAGATCATGAAGACCCACACTGTCCAATCGTCGTTTACCCCCCTGCGCGGACTGAAACTGGCCGCGCTGGTACTCGGCGGCAGCCTGCTTCTGGCCGGTTGCGCCGGTAACCCGCCGACCGAGCAGTACGCCGTGACCCAATCGGCGGTCAATAGCGCCGTCAGTGCCGGCGGCACCGAATACGCAGCGGTGGAAATGAAGTCGGCCCAGGACAAGCTCAAACAAGCTGAAATGGCCATGCACGATAAAAAGTATGACGAAGCCCGTCGCCTGTCCGAACAGGCTGAATGGGATGCCCGCGTCGCCGAACGCAAGGCCCAGGCCGCCAAGGCCGAGCTGGCCGTGAAGGACTCACAGAAAGGTGTTCAGGAACTGCGCCAGGAAAGCCAGCGCTCCGTGCAACCGGTGCAGTAAGCATCGGCCCCGCTTGACGCCTGCTTTCCCTGAAGCTTGAACCCTAAAAAGGATGAACCATTATGCGTAAACAATTGATGATCCCCGCCCTCCTGGCCCTCAGTGTCGGCCTGGCCGCCTGCTCGTCGCAGCCCAATGCCAACCTGGAGCAAGCCCGTACCAACTTCTCCGGCCTGCAAGCCAACCCGCAAGCAAGCAAGGTCGCCGCCCTGGAAACCAAGGACGCCAGCGACTACCTGGACAAGACCAACAAGGCCTACCAGGACCATGAAAAGGTCGAAACCGTCGACCAGCTGGCTTACCTGACCAATCAGCGGGTTGAAGTGGCGAAGCAGACCATCGCCCTGCGCACCGCCGAAGCCAACCTGAAAAACGCGGCCGCCCAGCGGGCCCAGGCTCGCCTGGACGCCCGTGACCAGCAGATCAAACAGTTGCAGGAAAGCCTCAACGCCAAGCAGACCGAGCGGGGCACCCTGGTGACCTTCGGTGACGTGCTGTTCGCCACCAACAAGGCCGACCTGAAATCCTCCGGCCTGGTCAACATCAACAAACTGGCGCAGTTCCTCCAGGAAAACCCTGATCGCAAAGTGATCATCGAAGGCTACACCGACAGCACCGGCGGTTCGGGTTACAACCAGAGCCTGTCCGAGCGCCGCGCCACCTCGGTGCAAGTGGCACTGATCAAGATGGGCGTCGACCCGTCGCGTATCGTGACCCAGGGTTATGGCCAGGAATACCCGGTAGCGGATAACGGCAGCGTTTCCGGCCGCGCCATGAACCGTCGCGTGGAAGTGACCATTTCCAACGACAACCAACCCGTGGCCCCGCGTTCGTCCATCAGCAGCGCCAACTGACAGGTTAAAAAAAAACCGCCTGATTGAATCAGGCGGTTTTTTCACGTCTGGCCCGTGGGGAAAGGTTACTGCTCCAACTTCGGTGTTTCCTGCCCCATGCAGCGTACCGCCTGCTTCTGGCTGTTCACCAGCACGCCGGTCAAGCCCTTCTGTTCGGTGTCGAACAGCACCAGCACCCCGTCAATGCACTGCGCGGTTTGTGCCGCCGGTTCCAGCGAGATCTTGTAATCCTCCCCGGGCACCGTCTTGAGCATGGTGAACTCGTTCAGCAGCAGCGCATCCTCCGGTTTGGCGAAATGCAGGTAACCGTAGTACCACAGGCACGCGACCGTACCGATGATGCTGCAGATACCGGTGAGGATCAGGGGAATGGCGTTACGTTCTTCAGTCATTGCGGACTCTCTGGTTCAACATTCGAATTCGGGACAGGCGGATAATTCGGGATCTCGCCCAGGCGGCGCAGGCCGTTGAAGTGCTGCGGGTCGTCGAGGTAACGCAGCATCACCAGGCGCCAGGTCGGGTCGCCGAAGGTCTGCACATGGCCGCCACGGGTCAATTGCAGCACCCGCGGCGGTGGCGCCGCCTGATACAGCTGGATGCCATTGACCAGCGGCACGACCGGGTCGTCGAGGCTGTGGAAAATCAGTTTCGGCACCCCGGTCAGGCGCGGCATGGCCTTGATCGCGCTGTCGCCATCGGGCACCAGCCAGGACAAGGGGATTTGCAGGGGCCAGGTCAGCCAGGACGACGCAAGGGCATCACGCCCCACCGAACGGTAGCTGGCCGGCGCGCCATCAAGTACCAGGGCCTTGAGCCGCGACTGGTATTCGGGATGGCGCTCCACCAGGTAATGCACCACCAGCGACCCGCCCAGGCTCTGCCCCAGGACCACCAGGGGTTTGCCCTGGACTTGCGGGGCCTTTTGCAGCCAGTCGAACGCCGCATCGATATCCTGGTAGACCGCCGGCAGGCTCGGTTCGCCTTCGGACACGCCATAGCCGCGATAATCGAGCATCAATACCTGGTAACCCTGCTCCGGCAACCACCAGCTGCCGCCCAGATGCCCGGACAGATTGCCGCCGTTGCCATGCAAATGCAGCACCGTGCCCTTGACCGCCACGCCGGCCTTGACCGGCAGCCACCAGGCGCGCAAGCGCACGCCGTCGGCGGTGACCAGGGTGACATCGCGGTATTCGAGGTGAGCCTTGTCCGGAGTGAACGGCAGGCCGGGATCGGGATAGAACAGCAGGGAACTGCAACCACCCAAGGTCAGCAGCAGGCAGAGCATGCCGAGGATTCTCATCCGTTTGAAGCCTCGCTAGATAAGGAGAAATGTCGCCAACCCTCACCTGTAGGAGCGAGCTTGCTCGCGATGGAGGCACAGGCACCTCGGGGCACCAGATGCCCCGCGTTATCGTTGACGACCATCGCGAGCAAGCTCGCTCCTACAGGGTCGGCGGTCAGAGGATATTAGAGTAATCCGCCTCGATCCGATCCAGGCTCAAGTGGTTCAGGAAGTTGCTGAAACACATCCAGGCCGACAGCGCATTCATGTCGCGGAACTGTTCCGGCAGGTACTTGGGCGGCACCACCAGGCCCTCATCCACCAATTGGCGCAGCGTACGCATATCCTCCAACGTGGTCTTGCCGCAAAACAGCAGCGGCACCTGCTCGAGCTTGCCCTTACGCACGGCCAACTGAATATAGTTGTAAACCATGATAAAGCCTTTGAGGTAGGACAAGTCTTTGGTAAATGGCAGCCCCGTCGGTGTCGAGCCACGGAAGATCCGACTGGCATTGCCATAGCTTTCCGCCATTTCGAAACCCTGCTCACGGAAGAACTCGAACACCTGGAGGAAATCCGCGCCCTGCTCCACCATGTCGATGGCCCGGGTACGGTTGGTCAGCTTGCGCAGGCGGGTCGGATAGGAGGCGAAGGCAATCACCTCCATCAGAATCGCCAGGCCTTCCTGGGTCACGGTCGACGACGGTGGGCCCTTGGACAGGAAGGTGCAGATCGGCTGGTTCAAGCCGTTCAGGGTGGTGCCGACATGCACCAGGCCTTCATGCACCTCCAGCGCCCGCACATCCCGCGAATTGAACATCGCATCGGCGCGGATCTTGATGTAGTCGGCACCCGCCGCTGCGTCGGCGACAATGCCGTCGGACTCGAACACCCGGATGGTTTCCTCGGCCTCGCCGAACACCTTGTTCAGGCGACTTTGCAGCATATCGACCGCCTCCTTGGCGGTCAGGGTCTTGGGCTCGTCCTTGAGATCACCCCGGCCGTCGATATTGTTCAAGTAATCGGAGAGCATCAAGCCGAGGTCGGCCAGGGTCGGATCACCGGCGTGGAACGCATCCGACGCGGCGCCGTACAATTCCTGGGAGATCAGGCCGAAATCCGCGGTGCCACGGGCTTCGAGCATCCGCACCACCTGCCGGTACTCGCGGCACATGCGGCGCATGATCTGCCCGACCGGGTTGAACTGGCCGAGCCGCCGGGTGACATCCCGCTCGATATTCTGGAACTCCAGCTTCACCGCGCCGGAGTCGAACGACAGCGGCCGCGAGGCGTAATAGTCGCGATCCACCGCCGGCATTTCCTTGCCCTTGCCCTTGAGAAACCCCTTGCGGATGTTCTCGTCCCACTTCACCGCGTCGAGCACGCGAATCGGCGTCTGTGCCAGCACAATGCGATCAGAGAGGCTGCGTATCGTCTGCTGGTAATCGTCCAAGGGTGACTCCTGAAGGTGATACCGGTGAATAGCCATGCACAGAGCCTAGACCGAGGCCAGCACCAAGTGCATGTAGCGCGAGAGGATCCCCAGCATGTCCTGTTCGGACTGGACCTCGGCGTCGTTGAGCAGGCCCTGATATTCCATCCGTCCGATAATCGCCGTCAACACTTTGGCATCCTGCTGAGGCTCTTTGGTACCCAGTACCTGGACAAACTGGTAGGCGCCCTGCAGGAGAATCTGTTGGTGCGAACGCACCAACACCGCCAGGCGTGGATTGAGCAGCGCTTCCTGACGAAACGCCTGCTCAGCCATCAGGTGCTCGCGACGGTTGTGCAGTTGCCGCTGGATGTAGTCGACAATCATATGGGCGATGTCGTCAGCCACTTGCGCCCGCGAGGCCGCACTGCCGTCACCGTAGGCGACCATTTCCCGCAATATGCCTTCGGTGTTTCCCCACAGCTTGGCCATGAAGGCCGCACTGCGCTCGACATACTGGGCGAAGGTATCGGTGAGCAGGTCATCGATATCCTTGAAGTAATAGGTAGTGGCCGACAGCGGCACATCGGCCTCGGCGGCCACCGCGCGGTGCCGCACCCCACGCACACCGTCGCGCACGACAATGCGCATGGCGGCGTCAAGAATCGCCTGTCGTCGTTGCTCGCTTCCCTGTCGACTGGCCTTGCGCCCTTGATACTGAACGCTCTCAGCCACCGCCGTAGCGACGCCAGCTGCTCCCTTTTGCGCCATTGCACGCTCCACTACCGGTCTTCCTCTCTTGTAATAATCTGAAACATCAGTACCAATAGACAATAAAAAAGCCGCCTTGTGAGGGCGGCTTTTTCAACAGCAATTTTATGCTTGCGGCCGCATGTGCGGGAACAGGATCACATCGCGAATCGACGGTGCGTTGGTGAGCAACATCACCAGGCGGTCGATACCGATGCCCTCGCCCGCCGTCGGCGGCATGCCGTACTCCAGCGCCCGTACGAAGTCGGCGTCGTAGTGCATGGCTTCGTCGTCGCCGGCGTCCTTCTCGGCCACCTGGGCCTGGAAGCGCTCGGCCTGGTCTTCCGCGTCGTTCAACTCGGAATAGGCGTTGGCGATTTCACGCCCGCCGATAAACAGCTCGAAACGGTCGGTGACGTTCGGGTTCTCGTCATTGCGACGGGCCAGCGGCGAGACTTCGAACGGGTACTCGGTAATGAAGTGCGGCTGTTCCAGCTTGTGCTCGACCAGCTCTTCGAAAATCATCACCTGCAGCTTGCCCAGGCCTTCAAAGCCGAGCACCTTGGCACCGGCCTTCTTGGCGATCGCGCGGGCCTTGTCGACGTCCTGCAGGTCGGCGGCGGTCAGCTCAGGGTTGTACTTGAGGATCGAGTCGAACACCGACAGGCGCACGAACGGTTCGCCGAAGTGGAAGACCTTGTCGCCGTACGGCACGTCGGTGCTGCCCAGAACGGCCTGGGCCAGTTCACGGAACAGCTCTTCGGTCAGGTCCATGTTGTCTTCGTAGTCGGCGTACGCCTGGTAGAACTCCAACATGGTGAACTCAGGGTTGTGCCGGGTCGACACGCCTTCGTTACGGAAGTTGCGGTTGATCTCGAACACCCGCTCGAAGCCACCGACCACCAGGCGCTTGAGGTACAGCTCCGGCGCGATGCGCAGGTACATGCCCATGTCCAGCGCGTTGTGGTGGGTTTCGAACGGCTTGGCCGCGGCACCACCGGGGATGGTCTGCAGCATCGGCGTTTCCACTTCCATGAAATCGCGCTGCATCATGAAGTTGCGGATATGGGCGATGACCTGAGAACGCACGCGGAAGGTCTGGCGCACTTCTTCGTTGACGATCAGGTCGACGTAGCGCTGGCGATAGCGGGTTTCGGTATCGGTCAGGCCGTGGTGCTTGTCCGGCAGCGGGCGCAGCGACTTGGTCAGCAGGCGCACGTCGGTCATTTCAACGTACAGGTCGCCCTTGCCGGAGCGGGCCAGGGTACCAACGGCGGCAATGATGTCGCCCAGGTCCCAGGTTTTCACCGCGGCCAAGGTCTCTTCCGACAGGGTCTTGCGGTTGACGTAGACCTGGATGCGCCCGGACATGTCCTGGATCACCATGAACGAGCCACGGTTGAGCATGATGCGACCGGCAACCTTGACCGGGATCGCCGCCTCAGCCAGCTCTTCCTTGGTCTTGTCGGCGTACTGTTTCTGCAAGTCTTCGCAGTAGGCGTCGCGACGGAAGTCGTTGGGGAAGGCCTGACCCTTGGCGCGCTCGGCAGCCAGCTTTTCCTTGCGCAGGGCGATCAGGGTGTTTTCTTCCTGTTGCAGGGCTTGCGGGTCGAGTTGTAGGTCGCTCATGTCTTTAGATTTTCCATCACAGGTTCGTTGCCCCCGGCCTTCGGCAGGGGTTCACGGCAGGCGGCGCGCCTTGGTGCGCGCCGTCGCCGCAGTGCCTTAAAGCCCTTGCTTGAGGCTGGCTTCCAGGTATTCGTCGATATCGCCGTCCAGCACCTTGTCGCAGTCGCTGCGTTCGATGTTGGTGCGCAGATCCTTGATCCGCGAGGCGTCGAGTACGTAGGAGCGGATCTGGTGACCCCAGCCGATATCCGACTTGGTGTCTTCCAGGGCCTGGGAAGCGGCGTTGCGCTTCTGCACTTCCTGTTCGTACAAGCGCGCCCGCAACATTTTCATCGCGGTGTCTTTGTTCGCGTGCTGGGAACGTTCGTTCTGGCAGCTGACCACGGTGTTGGACGGTACGTGGGTGATCCGTACGGCCGAGTCGGTGGTGTTGACGTGCTGACCACCGGCACCGGAGGAACGATAGGTATCGATCCGCAGGTCTGCCGGGTTGATTTCGATTTCGATGTTGTCGTCGATTTCCGGGGAGACGAACACCGCCGAGAACGAGGTGTGACGACGGTTGCCGGAGTCGAACGGGCTCTTGCGCACCAGGCGGTGCACGCCGATCTCGGTGCGCAGCCAACCGAAGGCGTATTCGCCCTTGATATGCACGGTGGCGCCCTTGATCCCGGCGACTTCGCCGGCGGACAGTTCCATGATGGTGGCGTCGAAACCGCGTTTGTCGGCCCAGCGCAGGTACATGCGCAGCAGGATGTTGGCCCAGTCCTGGGCTTCGGTGCCGCCGGAACCGGCCTGGATATCCAGGTAGGCGTTGTTCGGGTCCATTTCGCCGCTGAACATCCGGCGGAATTCGAGTTTCTCGAGGGCGGCGCGCAGGCGTTCGACTTCAGCGGCGACGTCATCGACGGCACCCTGGTCTTCTTCGGCGGCGGCCATTTCCAGCAGGTCGCGGGCATCGCTCAGGCCGCTGGACATGTCGTCCAGGGTCTCGACGATCAGCGCCAGCGCGGAACGCTCGCGGCCGAGGTTCTGGGCGTATTCGGGGTTGTTCCAGACAGCTGGATCTTCAAGCTCGCGATTGACCTCGGTCAGGCGCTCATGCTTTTGATCGTAGTCAAAGATACCCCCGAATGGTTTCGGAGCGCTCGGACAGGTCCTTGATACTGTTAAGGATCGGGTTGATTTCCATGGCGGGCAGCACTCGTCGGTGAACTTTTGAAAGCCGACGAGTATAACCGAGTTGCACGCGTCCCGGCAGCCCGCTTGGCGGGGTGATTTCAGTTTTCGCCGCGAAACTTCTGCGCCAATCTGGCCAGGTATCGCATCAGCTTCTCTTCCCGCGCCCTGGCATGCCCATCGGGATACAGGACCGCAAGATGACAGTAACGATGTTCTTCCAGCTCTCCGCGCACATAAACAAGAGCGGCGTCCTTTTCCGGAGCGCCTCTACGACAGACTCGATCGATCTGAGGAAGGTTCTTGGGAAACTTTTCCGGCGGAAGCTTCAAGTGGATATGCATGAGGTTTGCATTAAACGCAGCTGCAGGCCAGACGTAGGGAGCGTCGCGCCCAAATCGATCTGAAGGAATGCCTGTCTGCTTATAGGTAACGAAATCATTCAGTAGAGCGGTGTCCAGTCCTGGATAATCCTTTAGAACATCCAGAAAAGCTCGCGGTAGGACTCCGGATGAAAGATGGCTGACGCCCTGGACATCAGGCGTTAGCCAACTCAATCAGCCTCTGGGTGGAATGCTCGGCCAATGCGCGCAGCCCTTCTCCATCAGCAGTACTTTCAAAGGATTCCGGCACTGTCAGCATTTGAGAGAGCAGGCTGTGGGTAATCGCCATTTTCTCCCTTGCACGAGCCATGGACCGACGAAGATCCATATGAACCTCGGCCAACCCCTCCGGGACAATCGCACTGCGTAGCGTCAGTTCCATGCCGCGAAAGCTGTCCAGATTCCGCCCCAGATCTTCAAGTTTTGCTTGAGCATCCAGTCCTTCAGGAGTACGGGCCGGATCTCTGGCAAGCATGTCTTTGATGATGCTTGCGAACCCGTTTTCTACCTGTTTCGCCTTTTTTATCAGCCTGTGAATTTCAGTGGCGAGCTGGCCGGACTTCTGGCTGGCCTCATTTCTGAAGCCACTATCATGATCCGCAGCAGCCTGAACCGATACCGCCGCACCGTACCCACCGATCAACGCGAGCGCAGCCAATAGCAGCGATGCGGTGGGGATGCTGGGTGGTGATTCAGGCTTCATGTTGAAATACCCGTTCAAGGAGCGGTCTGCTCAAAAGTATTTTGGTGTGCAATTATTGTACAGCATCACACCGTATCGTGATATTTCAGCAACCCTCCACCTGCTTAAGCCCCCCCAGCAGTAGCACTTTCACTTCTTCTGGCAAAATGTTCTGCTACTGCGTCAGTCTTTTTAACCTTGAAATGTAAGGTATTTCTGTTTTTTAACAGACCTATTCAACGCACCGCCGAGGACAAGCAGACTCCCCCCTTACCGCTTGAGTAAGGGACTACGAATGTTCATTTCAGCGCCGTTAAACCGCTTTACCCTGACCCTCCCGGGCCTTGCCCCTGAACTCCAGGTGCTGGCCTTCAAAGGCAGTGAAGCCATCAGCCAGCCCTATCGCTTCGAACTGGAACTGGTCAGCCGCCGCCCGGACCTGAACCTCGACGAGTTGTTGCACCAGCAGGGCTTTCTCGCCTTCAACGATAGCGGCGCGGGTATTCACGGCCAGGTCTACAGCATCGGCCAGGGTGATACCGGCCAGCGCTGGACCCACTATCACCTCACCCTCGTGCCGCAACTGACCTACTTGGGTCATCGCTTCAACCAGCGCATCTTCCAGAACCAGACCGTACCGCAGATCATCGCCCGGGTGCTCAAGGACCACGGCATCCTCGGCAACGCCTTCAGCTTCAATCTCGCCACACCCCTGCCCGCCCGCGAGTACTGCGTGCAGTACAACGAATCCGATCTGGATTTCATCCAGCGGCTGTGTGAGGAAGACGGCCTGCACTACCACTTCCAGCACAGCCCGGCCGACCATCACCTGGCCTTCGGCGATGACCAGACCTTCTTTCGCCGGCTGTCCACTGCCGTGCCCTATGTGCCGGACAGCGGCACCGTGGCTACGACCGCGAGCATCAAGTCCTTTGACCTGCGCCTGGAGACCCGCAGCAGTCATGCGGCCTTGCGTGATTACGACTTCGAGAAGCCGCATACCTTGCTGGAGCGGACGACCCACTGCTCGGATTCACTACCGAAACCCGTGTTGGAGGACTATCGCTATCCTGGCCGCTTCAAGCATGACGACGCTGGTAAACGACTCAATCGCCGCCAGTTGGAGCGCCATCGCGCCGACTATCGACAGGCTTCGGGCAAGAGCAATGCGCCACAACTGGCCAGCGGTCATCTCCTGACCCTGAGCGACCATCCACAGCCTGACTGGAATGATCTCTGGCTGCTGACCCACCTGACCCATGAAGGCAAACAGCCGCAGGTCCTGGAGGAGTCGGCACCGATCCCGAGCGTTGCCGACAGCGATTTCCGCCAGGGCTATCGCAACAGCTTTCTCGCCACGCCGTGGGATGTGTTCTTTCGGCCGCCGCTACAGGTGCGCGAATCCCGTCGTCTGAATGCCCAGACCGCTATCGTCAGCGGCCCGCCTGGCGAAGAAATCCACTGCGACGAATATGGCCGGGTGAAGGTGAAGTTTCACTGGGACCGTTCCGACGAAACCGGCGCCCACAGCAGTTGCTGGTTGCGGGTGGCGTCCGGCTGGGCCGGGCCGAGTCATGGCGCCGTCACCCTGCCCCGTGTCGGCATGGAGGTACTGGTGACCTTTCTCGAAGGCGACCCCGATCAGCCACTGATCGTCGGCTGCCTGAACAACGCGCTGCAGCAAGCGCCCTACCCTCTGCCTGCGCACAAGACCCGCAGTGTGTTCAAAAGCCAGAGCAGCCCCGGGGGTGGCGGCAGTAATGAGATCCGCATCGAAGACCTCAAGGGCCAGGAACAGATCTATGTGCATGCCCAACGGGATTTCGAGCAGCACATCGAACATGACCAGCATGTACAGATCGGTCATGAGCGGCATGAAAGCGTCGGTGCCAACAGCTACGCCGAGTTCAAGGCCGAAGAACATCATACGGTTCACCAGGATCGACGTTGCGAGGTGAAGGGTGATGATCATCTGACGGTGGGACAGAGCCAGCAGGTGAAAGCAGGAGTGGGTTATCTGGTTGAGGCTGGCGAGGAAATCCACCTGTCCAGCGGCTACAAGCTCGTGATGGAAGCCGGTGCCGAATTGACCCTCAAAGCCGGGGGCAACTTCATCAAGATCGATGGCAGTGGCATTACCTTCAGCCAGCCGTTCAACACTGAAGGCAGCCCTGGCGAGGGTTCGGGAGCGATGCCTTGGCTACCTGGGCAGACGGCGCCGATCAGAAAGCCGGCGCTGTCGCTGGACACGGTAATAAAGCAAGGCCTGGCACTGCGCGAGACAGCTTCGGGCGTTTGCGAGGTATGCGAAGCGGCGAAGAATAGCCAGGGGAGACAGCCATGATCGAGGCGATAAATCACCCCGGTTTCCTGCTGATAGAAGGGACCTGCCTCGATGCCGCCAGAGCCTGGTTTCGTCAGCACTATCCCAGCCATCAGGCCGTCTCCCTGCTGATCAACACGCCCTACGCGGCTATCGCTGATGCGGGGCCGTTTCTGCTGGAGACCCTACCGGGAAGCCCGATGCAGCGCGATTGGTGGCAAGGTGGTTCGCCCCTGGACCAGGGTGTCTGGCTGAGCTCGCGGCTATCGCCCGTCAAGCTGTTCGTCTCACTACAGCGACGCCTGAAAGTACATGGCGCCCAAGACCGCGAGTATTGGCTGCGCCTGGGTGATGCGGGTGCCCTGTTGCGAGCCTGGGAATCTCAAGCGCCCTGGCCGGCAGGCTTCTGGCACGGCGTCGATAGCGTCTGGCTGCGGCACCGGGGCGCGCCGCTGTGTGCCTGGAAAAACACCACCCCTGAACAGGACGCCGCACCGGCCAATATCGGTTTCGCAGCGCAAATCGTGTTGCCGCAGGCTTTGCTCTGCGCGCTGTCCGGTGAGTCCGAGGAAAAGGCTAATGTCTGAATACACCTTCAAACCCGGCACCTGCCCGCTGCTGGCGGCGGTATTTCCCCTGCGCTACGCCATTGGCCCTTCGCTGCCGCTCGACTTGAGTGGCCACAATGTTGCGCCCCTGAGCAGTCATTTCCCCGCGCTCGGCAAGGGTTCGGAAAACACCAGCGGCAAGCCGATGAACTACACCGCCCGCCTGCTACGCAATGGTTGGCTGTATGTCTGGCAAACCACCATCAACATGATGATCGAGTTCGAGGTGACCGGGGCACTGCTCAAGGAAACGTCACGCGGCGGCAGCGTGATCGACCCGCGTCACAAGCCTTTTTTCATGTTGCGGGCCGGGGCGCCGGCCATGATGGTCTGGTCGCCGATTCGCTGGAGCGATGCGCAATTCGACACGGCCAAGACAGATCCGGCCAGGCGCGAAAGCGTCATGCGCACGTTCACACCCGGCGTAACGCCTATGAGCGGGCCGGTCCAGAAGATCCATGAGTCCATCGGCGACTACATGGACCTCGATGGTTATGGTTGGAGCCAGGATCCCGTTGGCCAGACACCAGACTGGCTGAAGGCTCTTGAGGATATGAATGTCTGCGAGTTCCAGACCTATGCGGTGATCGACGATACCTGGGGTGTATTGCAGGATCTGGCTCGATTGCTCCAGGTGCAGATGGCGGCGTTCGAGGAGCGCCGCAAGGAGCGTAGCGAGGACTGGGCCATTGCCGGGTTGATTCGCTCGTTGAGCGAAAGTGATGAACAGGTTCGCAAAGTGCTGCCTGGCGCGACGCGCTATCACCTGCTGGAAAGGACCTGGAAAGAGCATGACGATGAAACCCAGGGCTACGAGTCGGACCTGCGCTATATCTCACAATTGTGGGGGGCGTGGTTCGACACCCTGAGCCTGAACAGCCCGGCGACACTGGCGACTGCTTGTGAGCATTTCGACATTACCCAGCCTGTTGCGCTGGAGGCATTGGGCGAAGAATTCGCCCTCGCGTGTGCCGGTGCCTCCAGCACCAGTTTTGGGGTGAAGACGCTGAGCAAGGCGCTCGATCCTGACAGGGCGACCGAGAAGCCCTGGTTGATCTGGGCTTTGCTCGGGCTGCCCAACCAACCTGGGCTTTCGGAGATCAAGCGGCTGATCGATACCGGGGACACCCTCAAGGACAACGTACAGGCTTTGCAAAAGCTGGGTATCAAGTTGGCGCAGGCGCTGAATATGAGCCTGGCATTCAACAAGAGCGCGGAGAACCTGGCGCTGCACAATCCGGCCAAGGTGACGGAGGAATTGTTCACGGTCCTGAGTCCGGTGCTTGCGGCGCAGATGCACAAGGCCACGGAGGCGCCCAGCAATGTTGCGCGGCTGTACATGGGGGCTGCGTTAAGTCGCAGCCAGCAACGTATCGATCTGGTGGCGGCCACACCGCAGCAGGTTGAGCAATGGCTGAACCATTTGGCGCAAGTCCCCACACAAGCGCCTCCCGGTACGCTGCCGTTGAAACCGGTAGCAAGTGCCGTGCAGGAAGCGTTGCCGTTCTTTCATCTGGTGCCGGCGGGGCAAGTAAGTGCTGCTGGGAAACCTCTGACTTCGGTTGCGGATTTGGCTCAACCAGAGAAGGAGCTGAAGAATCTGCTGAAAACGAGCAAGGAGGCACTGACGGAAACACCGTTGAAGTGTTTGGTGTTGGTGGTGGCGGGTGTGAGTTTTTTTTGGACACTAGATCAATACAAGAAGAACGCTTCAATAAAAAACACAATGAATTTGGCTGGGGCTGCAACAGGCATCGCCGCTGCAATTCTAGCGATCCAACAAAGCAATGCAGAAAGAGCATGGAAAGCGATCACTGAAACCACTGGAAAAAATTCACACACTTCCCGCGAGGCATTGGCAAAAGCACTCCTAAAGGGCTCGCAAGTTGCCTCCTCCTTATCACTGGTATCTGCCTTGGACGTTATTGTCTTTGGCATCGAAACGCTAGAGGCCTTCAAGGCTGGAGATATAGATACAGCATTAATCAACGCTGGATTAACCATTGCATCAGCAGCTAATTTCGCCCTATACCTGAGAACCTATAGGGCTTTAAGGACGGCACGCGCTGCGGTACTCGCTGGAGAGTTTGCCGCAATTGGCCGCGGGATAAATCAAGCCCCCCATATCGTCCCTAAACTTCTGGGGCTTACCCTACTAATTGTCAGCGGCGTGATTGCTCGTCTATACACTCAAGATATACCGATAGAAAAATGGTTAAAAAGCAGTCGCTTTGGCACCTACCCCGAAGCGTGGTCGGACAGCTACGAAAAATCAGCACTTGAGCTTCAAAAAATTCTATCCCCAGTCGCCTAGGCTTTTAATCAAACACTTACTTACCACAACACCTTATTAAAAACGAAACCGCGAAAACACAATGAATATAAAAGATCTTATTGAGCGAGCTAGAAATTTATATGGTGAGTCCCCTCACATCATTCTGAAAGCAGATGAACCAACAAACCATCCCCCTATGGAGCTCTTCGTCACCGACGAGCACACTGAACACTATCTGTCCCTTAGAAGTGGTGGTGAGTCAGGGCGCGGCGAAATAACGGGAGTGATTTTCTTAATATATACAATCCCCTGCCTGATCGTGATCGCTATCGGCCTCTATTATGGACATTTCAATAGCATATTTTTGCCGCTGCTGATCGGAGCAGGTGTCTTTCTTATTTCTTTTATTTTGGAGTGTCGTGCAAAACTCCCGCTTCCTATCATATTCAA
Source organism: Pseudomonas sp. MWU12-2319 (assembly GCF_023242525.1). Lineage (NCBI taxonomy): Bacteria > Pseudomonadati > Pseudomonadota > Gammaproteobacteria > Pseudomonadales > Pseudomonadaceae > Pseudomonas > Pseudomonas sp. MWU12-2319. The sequence continues at coordinate 129,218 of NZ_JALJES010000012.1, read as the reverse complement.
CAGACGCACACGAGAAATCTACTTTGATCATAACGGCCAACTATTTCACACTCCCTGGGATGACATCCAAGCCATCACTTATGACTTTACCATTGTGAGCCACCACGTAGGCGGATTGAATAATGCAGCTTTGGAGATATTGGTTCGCCGACTTGGAGAGCCAGAAAATGCTCTGATGGTTCCTTTGGGAGCCCCCATGGGTAAAGACCTGGACATGCAAAAGGGATTTTGGGAATACATACGAGCCTATATGAATAACGGACCTTGGTTTGACGAGCACGGCAACCATAGTGAGTCAGATACTTTCATCAGGGAACAATTGGCCAGCAATATACGACCCTCAGATTTTCTAGCTCATGAACGCCAATTGATTCTAGAAAAAAAGGCTGCCCTGGGAAGAAAAACTCACTTAACCCCAACAGACTATATCTCATTGATTGGCGACTTTTACCTCCACCCCACACACCTTATACAAGACTTTGTCTACGACACGGCCAAACGCCGAGCCCGCAACCGTTGGCCGGAAATTGTATTAGAGCGCCTGCGCCCCGATGGCCCAACCACACGATTGATTGATCTGGAACGTGAGCGTGGGCTGGATGTTTAACTCACACAACCTTTCAGGCCAACGTCGGCTCGTGTCGGAGCCGGCTTTATTGGTGATAAGACTCCCAAGATTTGCATCGCCAGAACTGACGCCTTCGCGGGCAAGCTCCGCTCCCACAGTATTTGAGTCGACCCCGGATATTGTGTACGACACAAAACCTGTGGGAGCGGAGCTTACCCGCGAAGAGGCCCTTGAGCCTTGCACCGCCCTTGCGGACGTCATCGCCAGCAAGCCGGCTCCCACACGGGTGATGTTTAGTCAGGAAACCAGGGCGCTGCGGGCTCGGTCGGTGAAGCGGCCCTGCATCGCGTCCAGCGCATCGCAGCCATCCTGCAACAGCAGGTAAGAGGCACTGGCGAAATGCTGAAGATCACGGTCGCAGGTGTTGCCGATGCTCATGCAGGTCAGGCTGTGGCTCAGGTCGCGGGCGGCCTTGATACGCTGGATGGCGCACTCATACAAGTCACGCACCGGGGCATCGAGGTTGAGGTAGAGAACAGGGACTTCGGTGAGATTGCTTTGTAGCGGGCGATATTGGGTCATCGATGAAAATCCTTACATAGAGGTATTTACGCTCCGTTAGGAATTTCGACCGGCTAAGATCGATCACCGATACATCGGTGACGACCGAACTATAGTCCAGCCGCTCGCCGAATAGTCGCCCCTTTTACACCTTGAAATACAAGCCACTGCGGATGCCAGCAATGGCGATTTGTCCGCATTGCCCACGAGATTGGTGGCTGGCTTGAGGGCCTCTTCGCTGGCAAGCCAGGCTCCTACAGGACCGAGGTGAACGGACGAACAGCGTACGACACAAGTCAAAGGAGCGGGGTAACCGAGCGACAAGCGCATCACACAAGCCAGAAACGATCAGGGCTCACGCACCGAATACACAGCCCCATTTCAATCCCCGCCTCAACCAATCCCCACCTGATTACGCCCACTGTTCTTCGCCGAATACAGCCCCTTGTCCGCCGCCGAAATCAGATCGCGACAGTTGCTGCCCTGCTGCGGTATCACCGTGGACACCCCAATGCTGACCGTCAGCACCGCCCCCTCGCTCGGCATATTGTGCGGGATCTTCAACCCCGCCACGGTCTGGCGCAGTTTTTCCGCCACCAGTCGCGCCCCACCTTGGGAGGTATTCGGCAGCACCAGCGCAAACTCTTCGCCACCATAACGCGCCGGCAGGTCCGACGGCCGGCTGCTGGACTCACGGATCGTCTCCGCCACCTTGCGCAAGGCTTCATCGCCGTCCAGGTGGCCAAAGCTGTCATTGAAGGCTTTGAAATAGTCCACGTCGATCATCAGCAACGACATCTGCGTCTGCTCGCGCTGCGCCCTTCTCCACTCCAACTCCAGGTACTCGTCGAAGTGCCGACGGTTGGACAACCCGGTCAAACCGTCAGAGTTCATCAAACGCTGCAGCACCAGGTTGGTGTCGAGCAATTGCTGCTGGCTGACCCGCAACGCCCGATACGCCGCATCACGCTGCAACAAGGTCATGTAGGAGCGCGAGTGATAACGAATGCGCGCCACCAGTTCGATATTGTCCGGTAACTTGACCAGGTAATCGTTGGCCCCGGCGGCAAAGGCCGCGCTCTTGATCAACGGGTCTTCCTTGGTGGAAAGCACGATGATCGGAATGTCCTTGGTCGCCGGGTGATTGCGGTATTCGCGCACCAGGCTCAGGCCATCGAGGCCGGGCATCACCAGATCCTGCAGGATCACCGTCGGTTTGATGCGGATCGCCTGGGCAATCGCCTGGTGCGGATCGGCACAAAAGTGGAAATCGATATTGGTCTCGGTGGCCAATCCGCGCCGCACCGCCTCACCGATCATGGCCTGGTCGTCAACCAGCAACACCATCGCGGCGTTTTCGTCGGTGGTCTTGAAATCATACAGCTGTAAATCATTCATACGCGGTCACCTGAAGTACTGCTTTCAAGCCAGGGCTGCTGACTATAGAACTCATGTCGGAAATATCTCCAGCAAACGTGGAGCGATCTTGTTCAGTGGACGAATTTCAACAGCCGCATCGATAGCCGCCGCTGCCTTGGGCATGCCGTACACCGCACTGCTCAATTGGTCCTGGGCGATGGTCAGGTAGCCGCGCTCGCGCATCAGCTTCAAGCCCTGGGCACCGTCGCGCCCCATGCCCGTCAACAGCACACCCACCGCATCGCCATTCCAGTAACTGGCGACACTCTCGAAAAACACATCGATGGAAGGCCGGTAGATCTCGTTCACGGGCTCGGCGGTGTAGGCCAGGGTGCCGTTTTTCAACAAGCGGATATGGTGGTTCGTCCCGGCCAGCAGTACGGTGCCGCGTTGCGGCGCCTCGCCGTCGCGGGCCAGGCGCACCGGCAGGCCACAGGCGCTGCTCAACCATTCGGCCATGCCGGCGGCAAATACCTGGTCGACATGCTGGACCAGGACGATGGCGGCGGGGAAATTAGCAGGCAAACCTTTCAGCAAGGTTTCCAAGGCCGCCGGCCCCCCGGCCGAAGAACCGATGGCCACCAGCTTCTGTCGCGGACTGTCGTCCCGGGCCGGGCCGGGCACGCTGCGCACCTGGCTGCCGCGCTGGCCGATCAGCCAACCGATATTGAGGATCTTGCGCAACAGCGGCGCCGCGGCTTCCTTCGGGTTGCCACCACCAATGGCCGGGGTATCGACCACATCCAGGGCACCGTGGCCCATGGCCTCGAACACCCGGTGCACGTTCTGTTGCCGGTCGACAGTGACAATGACAATGGCACACGGCGACTCGGCCATGATCCGCCGGGTAGCTTCGACGCCATCCATCACCGGCATGATCAGGTCCATCAGGATCAGGTCCGGGGTGTCCTCGGCGCAGTATTTCACCGCTTCGGCGCCATTGCCGGCGACCCAGATCACTTGGTGTGCCGGCTCGAACGCCAGGGCTCGACGCAACGCTTCTACCGCCATGGGCATATCGTTGACGATGGCGATCCTCATCCCTGGGCTCCCCCGATCAGCTCGACCACGGCATCCAGCAAGGCGTCGTCATGAAAACTGGCCTTGGCCAGATAATAGTCGGCTCCGGCGTCCAGTCCACGTCGACGGTCTTCTTCACGGTCCTTGTAGGACACCACCATGACCGGCAGCGACTGCAAGCGCGTGTCTTTACGCAAGAGTGTGACCAATTCAATCCCGTCCATTCGTGGCATATCGATATCGGTGATCAACAGGTCAAAGTCTTCGGCGCGCAGGGCGTTCCAACCGTCCATGCCATCCACCGCGACCGCGACCTCGTAACCCCGGTTGAGCAGCAGTTTGCGTTGCAGTTCGCGTACGGTCAGGGAGTCGTCGACCACCAGCACGCGCTTGCGCACGGCCTCGCTGGCCTGGCGATTGCGCCGGTCGATACGTTCCAGGCGACCGGTGTTGAGCAGCTTGTCCACCGAGCGCAGCATGTCCTCGACGTCGACGATCAGCACCGCCGAACCGTCATCGAGCAAAGCCCCGGCGGAAATATCCTGAACCTTGCCCAGGCGTGGGTCCAGCGGCAACACCACCAGGGTGCGCTCGCCGATAAAGCGCTCCACCTCGACCCCATAGACCGCATCACGCTCGCGGATCACCACGACCTTGAGGTTGCCATCATGGTGTTCGCTAGCCGGGCGCTGCAACAGCTGGCTGGCCGCCACCAGCCCGACATGCCGGCCTTCGTGCCAGAAGTGCTGGCGCCCCTCGAGTTGCACAATGTTCTCGGGCGCCAGGTCGCACATGCGTTCGATATGGGCCAGGGGAAAGGCATAGGCCTCGCCACCGACTTCCACCACCAGGCTGCGCACCACCGACAAGGTCAGCGGTACTTCGAGGTGGAAACGGCTGCCCTGCCCCGCCACCTGCTCCAGCACCACGGCACCGTGCAACTGGCGGACCATATGCTGCACGGCGTCAAGGCCGACCCCGCGCCCGGAGACTTCGGTGACCTTGTCCCGCAGGCTGAAACCCGGCAGGAAGAGGAAACTCAGCAGCTCTTCTTCGCTCAGTTGGGCGGCAGTCTCGGCCGGGGACAACTGGCGCTCGATCACGCTGCGGCGGACCCGTTCCAGGTCCACGCCGGCGCCGTCGTCGCTCAATTGCAGCACCAGCAACCCGGCCTGGTGCGAGGCCCGCAGACGAATCAGGCCTTCGGCCGGCTTGCCGGCCAACACCCGCAGCTCAGGGCTTTCGATGCCATGGTCCACGGCATTGCGCAGCAGATGGGTCAGCGGCGCTTCGAGCTTTTCCAGCACGTCGCGGTCGACCTGGGTTTTCTCCCCTTCGATTTCCAGACGCACCTGTTTGCCCAGGCTGCGGCCCAGGTCACGGACCATCCGCACCTGACCGCTCAGCACATCGGCAAAGGGCCGCATACGACAAGCCAGGGCGGTGTCATACAGGACCTGGGCGCGCTGGCTGGCCTGCCAGCCGAATTCGTCCAGTTCCAGGGTTTGCGCCGTCAGCATCTGCTGGGACTCGGCCAGCAAACGCCGGGCATCGCCCAGGGCTTCTTCGGCTTCCAGGCTCAGGCCGACGCTCTTCAAGTGATCGCTGAGCTGGTCCAGGGCGCGCAGGCCTTTGTCCTGCATGCGCCGCATCCGTTGCATCGTCGCCAGATAAGGCTTGATGCGCTGGGTTTCCACCAGGGACTTGCTCGACAGGTCGAGCAGGCTGTTCAAACGTTCGGCGGTGACCCGCAACACCCGTTCACCACCTTCGGCGACCCGACGGCCCGGGGGTGTCAGCTCCGGCGACGGGGGTTCCGCCAACGCGCTATCAAGAGGCAGAGCTTCAAGATCGGCGGCCACAGACGACGGCACGAACGCGACTTGCGCCGGCTCGGGCGCCACCGGCCCCCCCCGCGCAGTGGCCGCCGCCGGATCGAGCAACGCCTGCAACCGCAGGACATACGCCTCGATCTCCACCGGCCCGACATTGGCGCTGGGCGTGGCGATGCGCATCAGCAAGTCGGTGCCGTGCAGCAAGGCGTCGATATGCTCCGCTTGCAGATACAACCGACCTTCCTGGGCGCTGACCAGGCAATCCTCCATCACATGGGCGACGCTGACCCCGGCATCCACGCCGACAATCCGCGCCGCGCCCTTGAGGGAATGGGCAGCACGCATGCAGGCTTCGAGCTGGTCGGCCTGGGTCGGATTGCGCTCCAGGGCCAGGAGGCCGGCGCTGAGCACCTGGGTCTGGGCCTCGGCCTCCAGACTGAACAGTTCCAGCAGCGACGAGTCGCGCATTTGATCGGGGGTCATGTGAAGCTCCGGGTCACGGCCGACAGCAATTGCTCTTCATCCAGCCAACGCAGGCTGCGCCCCCTGAACGGCAGTACACCACGGGTAAACCGCGCGCTGACCTGGGGCCCGGCGGCGCTGGCATTGTCGAGCAGGCGCTGGTCGATGGCATGGATGCCGTCCACTTCATCCACCGGCAACACCACCGGACCGCCCTGGGCGCCGACAATCAGCATGCGCGGCATGATCCGACCGCCTGGCGTGACCGTGATCGAGGCGTCCAGCCCGAGCAACTCCACCAGCGACAGACAGGCCACCAGGGCACCGCGCACATTGGCCACACCGAGCAAGGCCCGCGAGCGCTGGTGCGGCAGGGAATGAATCGTCTGCAGCGGCGCGACTTCCACCAGGCAGCGGGTGGCCAGGCCCAGCCATTCCTCGCCGAGGCGGAACATCAGCAGCGAACGGGTGACCACATCACTGGCGGCCTCGACCACCGCGCCCTGCTCGGGACGCTCCTGTTGCAACGAATAACGGTCCAGCAGGCGCGTGGCCGCGGCGGAATACACCGCACAGTTGCGGCAGTGGATATGTTCGATCAGCAGCGGGCAGGACTTGTCGCCGTGGATACCGATGCGGTTCCAGCAATCGTCGATTTTCTCGGCGTCGTGGTGGGTCAGGTTCAGGTCTGTCAAACCGCTCATCGTTTACGCTCACTGTCAGCGGTGCGCTCGCTACGGGCGGCGCGTTCCTGCAATCGCCGGGCGCCTGCCACATCCCCCTGGGAAGCCAGCAGGGCCGCCAGGTGGACGAGGGCCTCGGGATGTTGCGGTTCCAGGTATAAAGCCTTGCGATAAAACCCCTGGGCCTCCAGCGCACTGCCGGCCACGTCGCTCAGCAGGCCCAGCCAGCAGAAGACCTGGGCCACCGGCTCGTGTTGGCGCAGGTAGCTTTCGCAGGCCTGGCGCGCCTGGGCGCCGTTGCCTTCGTTGGCCAGGGTGGCAATCCGCGCCAGCAGGCCGGCCGCGTCGTTCGAGACCAGCGACACTGGCGCGGCGGGCGTGAACACCGCGCTGGGGGCGAACGGTCGGCGCAGAGGCAACACCGGCGCGCTGACGGGTTGCGACACACGCACCGGCAAAGGCGGCGGGACGATCACCGGCAGGGGTTGGGGCTCGACTTCCGTCGCGCGGCGAAAGGCAAAGGACTGCGCCGCGCCGATGGAGCGCATGCCCATCCGCCCCAGCAGGTTGCCCTCGGCCGGGCCGATAAACAGCACACCATCAACATGGGTAAGGCGCTTGAGAATGTCGAAGACCTGGCGTTGCGTCGCCAGGTCGAAATAGATCAGCAGGTTGCGACAGAACACGAAGTCATAGACCTCGCCGACCCGCAACTCGGGGTCAAGCAGGTTGCCGCTCTGCAAACGCACCTGTTCGCGAACTCGCTCGCTGAGCCGGTAACCGTCCGCCAGGGCAGTGAAATGCCGCTCGCGAAACTCGAGACCCTGGCCGCGGAAGGAGTTCTTGCCGTACACCGCGCGCTTGGCCCGTTCCACAGACAACGGGCTGACATCGATGCCGTCGACCTTGAACTGGTGCGGCGCCAAGCCTGCATCGAGCAGGGCCATGGCAATCGAATAGGGCTCTTCGCCGGTGGAACAGGGCAGGCTGAGGATCTTCAAGGCACGCATGCCCTTGATCTGTGCCAGCCGCTCGCTGGCCAGGCGCGCCAGGGTCGAAAAGGATTCCGGATAACGGAAGAACCAGGTTTCCGGGACAATCACCGCCTCGATCAACGCTTGCTGTTCCTCGCCGTTGGTCTGCAAGCGGGTCCAGTAGTGGTCCGCCGAGGGCATCTGCAACTGAGTACAACGCTGGCGCACGGCACGCTCGATAATCGCCGGGCCGACCGAAGCCACGTCGAGGCCGATGCGGTGCTTGAGGAAATCGAAAAAGCGCTGGTCGTCACTCATGGGCACGCCTCATCCACCGTTGGAAACAGCAGCGCGCGCACCTCGGCATTGAGCAGGTCGTTGACCCGAATACGTTGCAGCAGGCCCTGGGCATCTTCGCGCACCGGCCCCAGGTAGGGTGCCGCGCGGTTGTCCAGGCCATAGGGCTGGAAGTCCGCCGGATTGCAGCGCAGGGTATCGGTGGCCTGTTCGAGAATCAGCCCGAGTAGCTGTCCGGGCACCTCGTCGGCGGGACGGTAATGCACCAGCACCAACCGTGTGCTGGTACGCGCCGCCGCCGGTTCGCCGAAGGTCATGGCGCTGACGTCGATCACCGGGACCATCGCGCCACGATGGGCCAGCACTCCCGCGACCCAGGCCGGGGCCTGGGCAATCGGCTTGAGTTGCAGGCGCGGCAGCACCTCGACCACTTCCACGGCCTCCAGGGCAAAGCGTTCGCCCTGGATACGAAAGACCAGGAACAGGCTGTTCCTGGGCTGCGCGCTGGCGACGCGTTTCGCCCCCCACTCGCTCATCAGACTTTGAAACGCGAGACGCCGCTGCGCAGGCCCACCGCGACCTGGCTCAGCTCGTCGATGGCGAAACTGGCCTGGCGCAGGGATTCGACGGTCTGGCTGCTGGCATCGCCCAGTTGTACCAGGGCGAGGTTGATCTGTTCGGCACCGGTGGCCTGGGCCTGCATGCCTTCGTTGACCATCAGCACCCGCGGCGCCAGGGCCTGGACCTGATGGATGATCTGCGACAGTTGCTCGCCGACCTGCTGCACTTCGAACATGCCGCGGCGCACTTCCTCGGAGAACTTGTCCATGCCCATGACCCCGGCGGACACTGCCGACTGGATCTCGCGGACCATCTGTTCGATGTCGTAGGTGGCGACGGCGGTCTGGTCCGCCAGGCGCCGCACTTCGGTGGCGACCACGGCAAAACCGCGACCGTACTCACCGGCCTTTTCCGCCTCGATGGCGGCGTTGAGGGACAACAGGTTGGTCTGGTCGGCGACCTTGACGATGGTCACCACCACCTGATTGATGTTGCCGGCCTTCTCGTTGAGGATCGCCAGCTTGGCGTTCACCAGGTCGGCGGCGCCCATCACCGAGTGCATGGTTTCTTCCATGCGCGCCAGCCCTTGCTGGCCGGAACCGGCGAGCACAGAGGCCTGGTCGGCGGCGGTGGAGACTTCGGTCATGGTCCGCACCAGGTCGCGGGAAGTCGCGGCGATTTCCCGCGAGGTCGCGCCGATCTCGGTGGTGGTCGCGGCGGTTTCGGTGGCCGTGGCCTGCTGTTGCCTGGAGGTGGCGGCGATTTCCGTCACCGAGGTGGTGACCTGCACCGAAGAGCGCTGGGCCTGGGAAACCAGGGCCGTGAGCTCGGTCATCATGTCGTTGAAGCCGGTCTCCACCGCCCCGAACTCGTCCTTGCGCGCCAGGTTCAGGCGGCTGCTCAGGTCACCGGTACGCATGATTTCAAGAATTTCGACAATCCGCTGCATCGGCGCCATGATCGCTCGCATCAGCAGCAGGCCACAGAGGCCGGCAGCGATCACCGCGATCAGCAGGGAAATGCCCATGCTGAGTTTCGCCGCTGACACGGCGGCGGAAATCGAGTCCGTGTCCTGGTCGGCGACGTCCTTGTTCTGGTTGATGATGTCATTGAGTTGCTTGCGACCTTCGGCCCAGGCAGGCGCCAATTGCTCGTTGAACATCCGGATAGCCTGGTCGTTCTGCTTGTGCTGATAGAGATCGAGCACGCTGGCCAGCAACTTGTCGTAAGCCACCCGCTCACGCTTGAATACGTCGAAGGCCGCTTGGTCTTCCTGGCTGAAAATGGTCTTCTGATAGTTCTCGATCTGCACGTTCAGACGGTTTTCGAAGTCCTTGAACTGCGCCTGGTCAGCGGCACTGATATCGCCGTCGGCGGTGAACCCCAGCAATTGCTGGGTCAGCACATAGCTGTCGACCCAGGCACTGCGGATCATGGTGCTGTAGTAGACCCCGGGAATGGCGTCGGTGCGCACACTCTCCTCGCTGGACTCGATCGACAGCAACCGGGAGTACGAAGCAACGACCATCAGCAGCATGATCGCTATGATGACGGCAAAGCTTGCCAATATTCGTTGGCGCAACGTCCAGTTCTTCACTCGCAGTCCTCTGGAACCATTCAAATGAAGGGCAGTATAGCCGAGCGTGTGTCATCCTTGAGCAATCCGTTCGAGGAACCCAAGCCATGCCCGTCCTGCCCAGCTTACGCAGTCGTTTTGCGTTGATGATCGCCGTGCTGGTCAGCCTGCTGAGCTGGTTGCTGGGTTCGTTCATCAGCCACGATTCCAATTCGCGGATGATCAACGAAATCGGCCAGGATCTCGGCGAAAACGCCTACCAGATGGCGGATCGGCTGGACCGCGACATGGCCAGCCGGATTCACCTGCTGAGCGTCATCAGCCGGCTACAGGTGATGCAACAAGCCTCGGATACCCCACAGATCCGTCACCTGCTCGATCATTTGCAGGAAGAATTCCCGAGTTTCGCCTGGGTGGGTTTCGTCGCGCCCGACGGCGTGGTCAAGGCCGCGACCCATGGCGTTCTCGAACAGTCCGATATCAGCGAACGTCCCGTGTTCAAACAGGGCCGGGAACGCTTGTTCGTCGGGGACGTGCATGATGCCAAGCTACTGTCCAGACTGTTGCCCAACCCCACTGGCGAGGCCATGAAGTTCGTTGACATCAGCCTGCCGGTGTTCAGCGACGAGTCCGTCAACCTATCGTCACAAAATAAAGTAGGGGTACTCGCGGCGCACCTCTCCTGGGGCTGGGCCGAAGAGCTGCGCCAATCCTTGTTCGAACCCCAGCAGGCCCGGCGCAAGGTGGAGTTTTTCGTACTCGCGGCCAACCATCAGATCATCCTCGGTCCCCGCGAGTCGATCGGCCAGGCATTGCCCCTGCCCTTGTTCGACAACCTCGACCCACAACAGACCCGCTGGGGCGTCCAGCGCTGGCCGGACGGCAACGACTATCTCACGGGGATTGCCATGAGCCACGGTTATGGCAGCTATGCAGGGCTGGGCTGGACCGTGGTCACGCGCCAGACGCTCGATGAAGCCTACGCCCCGGCCAAGGAATTGCAGCGTGACATCCTGGCCTGGGGCATTGCCCTGGCGGTGGTGATCGCCTTTGTCGGCTGGTTGCTGGCCACCTGGTTTACCCGACCGCTGCACGCTATCGCCCGGGCCGCCGACCGCTTGAGCCTCGGTGAATCCATGGAAATTCCCGAGGTCAGGGGCACCCGGGAAATCGCCCAGTTGAGCCAGTCGATCCGCCATCTGGTGGACAGCCTGAGCAATCAGCAGACCGCCCTGGGGATGATGGAAAGCCTGGCCCACCATGACGCCCTGACCGGCCTGCCGAACCGTGCCGCCCTGGAGAAATACCTGCCGCGCGCCCAGCAGCGCAGCCAGGCACAGAACCAATACCTGGCGTTGCTGTACCTGGACCTCGACGGTTTCAAGCCGATCAACGACCAGTTCGGCCACGCCGGCGGCGATGAGCTGCTCAGGGAAGTGGCAAGTCGCTTGCGCGTCTGCCTGCGCGAAGGCGATCTGGTGGCACGCCTGGGCGGCGACGAGTTCCTGATGGTGCTGCAAGTGCCCCGCCACGATGCCATTGACCAGGCACGCGGCATTGCCGAACGCGTGCTCGCCAGCCTGGGGCAATCCTTCCGGGTGCACGATGTCCCGGCCTGGATCGGTTGCAGCATCGGCGGCGCGTTGTGGCCCCTGGATGCTGCGGACCTGAGCGACGTGCTCGGCCTGGCGGACCAGGCCTTGTACCGCGCCAAGCATGCGGGCAAGGGCCAGGCGCACTTTCATGAAGCAGCAGAGGCTGGCGGGTCGCACTGAGGCGCCCACCACCTGCAAGGCCATCGATTAAAAAGATATACACTGGGTCGCATCCATAAAAACAACCCGCCGGCTAACCGGCATCGGTGCGCACCCCATGATGACCCTGCGTCAGATCCGTCACTTTATCGCCGTGGCCGAGACCGGCTCGATCTCGGCCGCCGCCCAGGCGGTGTTCATTTCCCAGTCGACCCTGACCCTGGCGATCCAGCAACTGGAACAGGAGATCGGCGTCAGCCTGTTCAACCGCCATGCCAAGGGCATGACCCTGACCCACCAGGGCCACCAGTTCCTGCGCCAGGCGCACCTGATCCTGGCCACCGTCGACAACGCCAAGCGCAGCCTGCAACAGAGCACCGACCAGGTGGCCGGGCAACTGACCATCGGCGTGACCAGCCTGGTGGCCGGCTACTACCTCGCCGACCTGCTGACCCGTTTCCAGCGCGCCTACCCCAATGTGGAAATCCGCGTGATGGAAGACGAGCGGCCCTATATCGAGCACTTGCTGGTCAGCGGCGAGATCGATGTCGGGGTGCTGATCCTCTCCAACCTCGAAGACCGCCACGCCCTGCAGACCGAGGTCCTGACCCACTCTCCCCATCGCCTGTGGCTGCCGGCCCAGCATCCGCTGCTGGAACACGACAGCATCAACCTGGCCGACGTCGCCCGCGAGCCGCTGATCCAGCTCAATGTCGATGAAATGGACCGCAATGCCCAGCGCATGTGGCGCGGCGCCGGCCTGCAACCGCGGATCACCTTGCGTACCGCGTCCACCGAAGCAGTGCGGAGCCTGGTGGCGGCCGGGCTGGGAGTGTCGATCCAACCGGACATGACCTACCGGCCCTGGTCGCTGGAGGGCGACATCATCGAAGCCCGGCCCCTGGCCGACCTGAGCCAGACCCTCGACGTCGGCCTGGCCTGGCGCCGGGGCACCGCCCGACCGCCGCTGGTGGACCCGTTCCTGACCGTGGCCCGCGAACAACCCCACGGCGGCCGCAAGCCATCTATTTAATCGAACGCCGCATTCAGTATTTAGTATTTGTCGACCTCCCGTCCGCCCACTAGTCTCTTGCCATCCATCTAGAGAAAGGCCGGACTCCAGCGATAGGGGAAGCTCCATGGCCACACAAGAAAAGAGAACTCGCAAAATGGCTGGCGCACACCCGACCCCACTGTTCACCGCCTTGCTGATCGACGGTGAGCTCGTTGCCGGCCAGGGTTTTGTCGAGCCGATCCTCAACCCGGCCACCGGCGAGGTGCTCACCCATATCGCCGAAGCCAGCAGCGAACAGGTCGAAAGCGCCATCCTCGCCGCCCACCGGGCCTTTGCCGGCTGGTCGCGGACCACTCCGCAGCAACGGGCCAATATCCTCCTGGCCATCGCCGAGGCGGTGGAAAAAAACGCCGACCTGCTGGCCCGCCTGGAATCGCTGAACTGCGGCAAGCCCCTGCACCTGGCCCGCCAGGACGATCTCAGCGCCACCGTCGACGTATTCCGCTTCTTTGCCGGCGCCGTGCGCTGCCAGACCGGCCAGCTATCCGGCGAGTACCTGCCGGGCTACACCAGCATGGTCCGCCGCGACCCGATTGGCGTGGTGGCCTCCATTGCACCGTGGAACTACCCGATCATGATGGCCGCGTGGAAAATCGCCCCGGCCCTGGCCGCCGGAAACACCCTGGTGTTCAAACCCTCGGAACACACACCGCTGTCGATCCTGGCCCTGGCGCCGGTCCTCGCCGAGCTACTGCCGCCGGGGGTGATCAATATCGTCTGCGGCGGTGGCGAAGGGGTCGGCAGCCATCTGGTCAGCCACCCGAAAGTGCGCATGGTGTCGCTGACCGGCGATATCGTCACCGGCCAGAAAATCCTCCAGGCCGCCGCCAAAAGCGTGAAGCGCACCCACCTGGAACTGGGCGGCAAGGCCCCCGTGATCGTCTGCAACGACGCCGACCTGCAGGCCGTGGTCGAAGGCGTGCGCAGCTACGGCTACTACAACGCCGGGCAGGATTGCACCGCCGCCTGCCGGATCTACGCCCAGGCCGGGATTCACGACAAATTGGTGGCCGAACTCGGCGCGGCGGTCAGCAGCCTGCGGTTTGCCGGCAAGCGCGACGCCGACAATGAAATCGGTCCGCTGATCAGCACCCGCCAGCGCGACCGCGTCGCCAGCTTTGTCGAACGCGCTCTCGGGCAACCGCATATCGAACGGGTCACCGGCGCGGCCGTACATTCCGGGGCCGGCTTTTATTACCAGCCGACCCTGCTCGCCGGTTGCAGGCAGAGCGACGAAATCGTCCAGCGCGAAGTGTTCGGCCCGGTGGTTACCGTGACCCGCTTCGACGAACTGAGCCAGGCGGTGGACTGGGCCAACGATTCGGAATACGGCCTGGCCTCGTCGGTCTGGACCCAGAACCTGGACAAGGCCATGCAGGTGGCTTCGCGCCTGCAATACGGCTGCACCTGGATCAACAGCCATTTCATGCTGGTCAGCGAAATGCCCCACGGCGGCCTGAAGCGCTCCGGTTACGGCAAGGATCTGTCCAGCGATTCGCTTCAGGACTACAGCGTGGTGCGGCACATCATGGCGCGCCACGGCCAGCATTTGTAAGACGTTCTACTCTAATAACCAGCCCGCAAACGGCACGCTGCATCACGTTCAACTGCCCCGACCATAATTAAAGAAGAGGGAATCCCCATGTTCGTGCACAAGACCGCACTGCTCAGTGCAATGACCACCGCGCTGCTGGCCAGCGTCTCGATCCAGGCCGCCGAGCCGCTGAAAGCCGTCGGGGCGGGCGAAGGCCAACTGGATATCGTCGCCTGGCCCGGCTACATCGAACGCGGCGAAAGCGACAAGGCCTACGACTGGGTGACGGGTTTCGAGAAGGAAACCGGTTGCAAGGTCAGCGTGAAAACCGCGGCCACCTCCGATGAAATGGTCAGTCTGATGGCCAAGGGCGGTTATGACCTGGTCACCGCCTCCGGCGACGCCTCCCTGCGGCTGATCGTCGGCAAGCGTGTGCAACCGATCAACACCGCGTTGATCCCGAACTGGAAGAACCTCGACCCGCGCCTCAAGGATGCGCCGTGGTATGTGGTCAACAAGCAGACCTACGGCACGCCTTATCAGTGGGGCCCGAACGTGCTGATGTACAACACCAATGTGTTCAAGCAGGCACCGACCAGTTGGGGCGTGATCTTCGATCCGCAGAGCCTGCCGGACGGCAAGCCGAACAAGGGCCGCGTGCAGGCCTATGACGGCCCGATCTATATCGCCGACGCGGCGCTGTACCTGAAATCGGCCAAGCCGGAACTGGGCATCCAGAACCCCTATGAACTGACCGAAACCCAGTACAAGGCCGTGCTCGACCTGCTGCGCGCGCAACAGCCGTTGATCCATCGCTACTGGCATGACGCGACCGTGCAGATGAGCGACTTCAAGAACGAAGGCGTCGCCGCGTCCAGTTCCTGGGGTTATATGGTCAACGGCTTGCAAGCGGACAAGCAACCGGTGGCGTCGACCATTCCGAAGGAAGGCGTCACCGGCTGGGCCGACACCACCATGCTGCACGCCGATGCCAAGCACCCGAACTGCGCCTACAAGTGGATGGACTGGTCGTTGCAGCCCAAGGTCCAGGGTGATGTCGCGGCCTGGTTCGGCTCGTTGCCGGCGGTCCCGGCGGCGTGCAAGGAAAGCGAGTTGCTGGGGGCTGAAGGTTGCAAGACCAATGGCTTCGACCACTTCGACAAGATCGCCTTCTGGACCACTCCGCAGGCAGCGGGCGGCAAGTTCGTGCCGTACAGCCGCTGGACCCAGGATTACATCGCGATCATGGGCGGTCGCTGAGTCCCACGCGGTCCTGAACACAACCCGAAACCTGTAGGAGCAGAGCTTGCTCGCGAAGAGGCCCGTGAGGCCGCTAAAAGCTTCGCGGCGATGCGGCGTCCCGACAAGCCCTGCTCCTACAAGGGATCTGTGTCGCACAACGAGGTTGCGCACGACACAAATCCTGTAGGAGCCGGCTTGCCGGCGATGGCGTCCGAACAGGCGGCGCGTTGTGAGTCAGACCGCTCTCCACCGTTTCAGCTTTTTCAGAAGTCCAGGCCGGGCCGCTGCGGCGACCCACGCCTTCTCGGAGCACCGCATCATGACGCTTGCAGTCCAGTTCACCCACGTTTCCCGTCAGTTCGGCGAAGTGAAAGCCGTTGACCGGGTTTCCATCGATATCCAGGACGGCGAGTTCTTTTCCATGCTCGGCCCTTCCGGCTCAGGCAAGACCACCTGCCTGCGCCTGATAGCCGGCTTCGAACAACCCAGCGCCGGTTCGATCCGCATCCATGGCGAAGAAGCCGCCGGCCTGCCGCCCTATCAGCGCGATGTGAACACGGTGTTCCAGGATTACGCGCTGTTCCCCCATATGAACGTGCGCGACAACGTCGCCTACGGTTTGAAAGTCAAAGGCGTCGGCAAGACCGAACGCCTGAACCGTGCCGAAGAAGCCCTGGGCATGGTCGCCCTGGCCGGCTACGGCGAGCGCAAGCCGGTGCAGCTCTCCGGCGGCCAGCGCCAGCGGGTGGCCCTGGCCCGCGCCCTGGTCAATCGCCCCCGCGTGCTGCTGCTCGACGAGCCCCTCGGCGCCCTCGACCTCAAGCTGCGCGAACAGATGCAAGGCGAGCTGAAAAAGCTCCAGCGGCAACTGGGCATCACCTTCATCTTCGTCACCCACGACCAGACCGAAGCCCTGTCCATGTCCGACCGTGTCGCCGTATTCAACAAGGGCCGCATCGAACAGGTCGACAGCCCGCGCAACCTCTATATGAAACCGGCCACCGTGTTTGTCGCCGAGTTCGTCGGCACTTCCAACGTGATTCGCGGCGAGCTGGCGAAACAGCTCTGCGGCAGCGACCTGCCGCTGTCGATCCGTCCGGAACACGTGCGCTTCGCCGACGGTCCGGTGCAAGGTCATGAGGTCGAGATCAGCGGCCTGCTCCACGATATCCAGTACCAGGGCAGCGCCACCCGCTACGAACTGAAACTGGACAACGGCCAGACCCTGAACATCAGCCAGCCCAACAGCCAATGGCAGGCCATCCATACCGGGCACCAGGCCGGCCAGCGCATCACCGCGCGCTGGGCGCGGGAAGCCATGACCGTGCTGGCGAGCGAGGCCTGAGATGAACACCCTCGCCCTCCCCCAAGCGACCGCGGCCGGCTCACCGATGCGGCGCTTCGCCAACCTGCTGTACCGTCGCCCCAACGTCTACCTGGCGCTGCTGCTGGTGCCGCCACTGATCTGGTTCGGCGCGATCTACCTCGGCTCGCTGCTGACCCTGCTCTGGCAGGGGTTCTACACCTTCGACGACTTCACCATGGCGGTCACCCCGGACCTGACCCTGGCCAACTTCGCCGCGCTGTTCGCGCCGTCGAACTTCGACATCATCCTGCGTACCCTGGGCATGGCGGTGGTGGTGTCCATCGTCGCCGGCTTTATCGCCTTTCCCATCGCCTACTACATGGCGCGCTACACCACCGGCAAGACCAAGGCGTTCTTCTATATCGCGGTGATGATGCCGATGTGGGCCAGCTATATCGTCAAGGCCTACGCCTGGACCCTGCTGCTGGCCAAGGGCGGCGTCGCCCAGTGGTTCGTCCAGCACCTCGGGCTGGAGCCGCTGTTGCAGTTCATCCTGGGGATTCCCGGGATTGGCGGTAGCACCTTGTCGACCTCGCACCTGGGACGCTGCCTGGTGTTCGTCTATATCTGGCTGCCGTTCATGATCCTGCCGATCCAGGCCTCCCTGGAGCGCCTGCCGCCGTCGCTGTTGCAAGCATCCGCGGACCTCGGCGCCAAGCCGCGCCAGACCTTTATGCAGGTGGTCCTGCCGCTGTCGATTCCGGGCATCGCGGCGGGGTCGATCTTCACCTTCTCGCTGACCCTGGGCGACTTTATCGTGCCGCAGCTTATCGGCCCGCCCGGCTACTTCGTCGGCAGCATGGTCTACGCCCAGCAGGGCGCCATCGGCAATATGCCGATGGCCGCGGCCTTCACCCTGGTGCCGATCGTGCTGATCGCTGTGTACCTGTCCATCGTCAAACGCCTGGGGGCCTTCGATGCGCTCTAATTCACAACATGGGGACAAGGCCTCCCTGGGTCTGCGCCTGGCCGCCTGGGGCGGGCTGGTGTTCCTGCATTTCCCGATCCTGATCATCTTCCTCTACGCCTTCAACACCGAGGACTCGGCCTTCAGCTTCCCGCCCCAGGGCTTCACCCTGAAGTGGTTCAGCGTGGCCTTCGCCCGGCCCGATGTACTGGAAGCCGTCAAGCTGTCGTTGCAGATCGCCGCGATTGCCACGCTGATCGCCATGCTGCTCGGCACCCTGGCCTCGGCCGCCCTGTATCGCCGGGACTTCTTCGGCAAGCAGGGCATCTCGCTGATGCTGATCCTGCCCATCGCCCTGCCGGGGATCATCACCGGGATCGCCTTGCTGGCAACCTTCAAGACCCTGGGGATCGAGCCGGGGATGTTCACCATCATTGTCGGCCACGCGACCTTCTGCGTGGTGATCGTCTACAACAACGTCATCGCCCGCTTGCGGCGCACCTCCCACAGCCTGATCGAGGCCTCGATGGACCTGGGTGCCGACGGTTGGCAGACCTTCCGCTACATCGTCCTGCCGAACCTCGGCTCGGCGTTGCTGGCCGGCGGCATGCTGGCGTTTGCCCTGTCATTCGACGAGATCATCGTCACCACCTTTACCGCCGGCCATGAACGCACCTTGCCGATCTGGCTGCTCAACCAGCTCAGCCGGCCACGGGATGTGCCCGTGACCAACGTGGTCGCCATGCTGGTGATGATGGTCACGATGCTGCCGATTCTCGGCGCCTACTACCTGACTCGCGGCGGCGAAAGCGTGGCGGGCAGTGGCGGCAAATAACCCATTTCCAAGGTTCGGTGTTTATCGAAATATCTGATTGCGTCATGAGGACACCCATATGCAAACCAAACTGCTGATCAACGGCCAACTCGTCAACGGTGAAGGGCCGGCCCAATCCGTATTCAACCCGTCCCTGGGCCGGGTGCTGGTGGATATCCACGAAGCCAGCGAAGCCCAGGTCGACGCCGCCGTGCGCGCCGCCGCCAGCGCTTTCGAAAGCTGGTCGCAGACCGCGCCGAAAGACCGCTCCCTGCTGCTGCTGAAACTGGCCGACGCCATCGAGGCCCATGGTCCGGAGCTGGCGAAACTGGAATCGGACAACTGCGGCAAACCCCTGAGCGCCGCCCTCAACGACGAGATCCCGGCCATCGCCGACGTGTTCCGCTTCTTCGCCGGTGCCAGCCGCTGCATGAGCGGTTCGGCGGCGGGCGAATATCTGCCCGGCCACACCTCGATGATCCGCCGCGACCCGGTGGGCGTGATCGCCTCCATCGCGCCGTGGAACTACCCGCTGATGATGGTCGCCTGGAAAATCGCCCCGGCCCTGGCCGCCGGCAATACCGTGGTGCTCAAACCCTCGGAACAGACCCCGCTGACCGCCCTGCGCCTGGCCGAACTGGCGGCGCAGATCTTCCCCGCCGGCGTGCTCAACCTGGTCTTCGGCCGTGGCCCGACCGTGGGCAATCCGCTGGTGACCCACCCGCAGGTGCGAATGGTCTCGCTGACCGGTTCCATCGCCACCGGCTCGCACATCATTTCCAGCACCGCCGACAGCGTCAAACGCATGCATATGGAGCTGGGTGGCAAGGCCCCGGTGATCATCTTCGACGACGCCGATATCGACGCCGCCGTGGAGGGCATCCGCACCTTCGGTTTCTACAATGCCGGCCAGGACTGCACCGCCGCCTGCCGGGTCTACGCCCAGGCGGGGATCTACGAGAAGTTTGTCGAGAAACTCGGCGCGGCGGTCAGCACCATCAAGTACGGCTTGCAGGACGATCCGGAAACCGAGCTGGGCCCGCTGATCACCGCGCAGCACCGTGACCGCGTGGCCGGCTTTGTCGAGCGCGCACTGGCCCAGTCGCATATCCGCCTGGTCACCGGTGGCAAGACGGTGCCCGGCAATGGCTTCTTCTTCGAACCAACGGTCCTGGCCGATGCCCAGCAGGATGACGAAATCGTCCGCCGCGAGGTATTCGGGCCGGTGGTGTCGGTGACGAAGTTTTCCGATGAAGCCCAGGTACTGGGTTGGGCCAACGATTCGGATTACGGCCTGGCATCGTCGGTATGGACCGCCGACGTCGGTCGCGCCCACCGTCTGGCGGCCCGTCTGCAGTACGGCTGCACCTGGGTCAACACCCACTTCATGCTGGTCAGCGAAATGCCCCATGGCGGGCAGAAACTGTCCGGTTATGGCAAGGACATGTCCATGTACGGGCTGGAAGACTACACCACCGTGCGCCATGTGATGTTCAAGCACTAAGTACCAACCCACCAAAACAATACCGAACCGGGACGGGCCGTCATGGCCCGGCCACGGTTTCGGACACCTGAAATCTGCCGATTTTCCGGAGCAATACCGTCATGACTGCACAACCCCATCTCGGCGCAGCCGCCGACAGCGATGCCGAACAGCTGCGCAAACTGGGCTACACCTCGAACTTCAATCGCAGCATGAGCCTGTGGGAAAACTTCGCCCTGGGCTTTACCTACCTCTCGCCGGTGGTCGGCGTCTACACCCTGTTCGGCCTGTGCCTGGCCGCCGGCGGCCCGCCGATGTTCTGGGCCTATCTGCTGGTGGGCTGTGGACAACTGCTGGTGTGCCTGATCTTCGGTGAAGTGGTCTCGCAATTCCCGATTTCCGGTGGCGTCTATCCGTGGGCCCGGCGCCTGGTGGGTAAACGCTGGGCGTGGATGGTCGGCTGGATCTACTCCATCGCCCTCTGTGTGACCATTGCCGCCGTAGCCGTGGGTGCCGGCCCTTACCTGGCGGCGATGCTCGGTTTCGAACCGAGCAACAATACCAATATCGTCATCGCCCTGGTGCTGACACTGTTCGCCACCCTGGTCAACCTCAGCGGTACCAAGGTCCTGGCGCGCATCGCCATGTTCGGCTTTCTCTGCGAACTGGTCGGCGCGGTGATCGTCGGCGTCTACCTGCTGGTGTTCGAGCGTCACCAGCCGATCAGCGTGCTGTTCAACACCTTCGATATCCGCGTCGACGGCTCCTACCTGCCGGCGTTCCTCACCGCGTCCCTGGCGGGCATGTTCCTCTACTACGGCTTCGAAGCCTGCGGCGATGTGGCCGAGGAAACCCCGAATCCGAGCAAGCAGATCCCGGTGGCCATGCGCATGACCATCTATATCGGCGGTATCGCGGCGATGTTCGCCTGCCTGGCGCTGATCCTCGCCGTGCCGGACATGCAGGCGGTGATCAATGGCACCGACAAGGACCCGGTGACCACCATCCTCAACAATGCCTTCGGCAGCGTCGGTTCGAAAGTGGTAATGGGCGTGGTGATGATTTCCTTCATCTCCTGCGTCATCAGCCTGCAAGCAGCCGCCAGTCGCCTGCTGTACTCCTACGCCCGGGATGAAATGGTTATCGGCAGCAGCCTGCTCAAACGGCTTTCGCCGACCACCCAGGTGCCGGTGGCGGCACTGTTCGTCTCCGGCGTCCTGCCGGCGCTGATCATCGCCCTCGGTTTCTTCCTGCAGGACGCGGTGGCGACCATCGTCAGCTTCGCCGCCATCGGCATCTACCTGGCCTTCCAGATGATCGTGCTGGCCGCCCTGTTCGCCCGGGCGCGCGGCTGGAAACCCAGCGGCAAGTTCACCCTGGGCGCCTGGGGCCTGCCGGTGAATATCGGTGCGCTGGTCTACGGCGTCGGCGCCATCGTCAACATGGCCTGGCCGCGCACCCCGGATGCGGCGTGGTACATCAACTACGCCATGGTCCTGAGCACCGCCATCGTCATCGGTCTCGGCCTGCTCTACATGTGGCTGGGCAAGCCTTATGACCGTGGCACTGCGCCGGCGGGCGATGCCTGGAAAATCGGTCGGTAACGGCAAGCGTTGGTAAGTAGCCAAAAACCCCTTGGGTGATCGGTCCTCCGACCACCCAGGACCGGTAAAGAAAATCAATAAATGATCTTTATATAGATCTTAAAGGCACCTTAAGATCCATATAAAGATCATTTATTGTTAAATCCGAGTAAATGTTCTAGGGTTAACGCTATCCATTCACTCCAGGCTTTACACCCCCGATGACCGTTCGCAGTTACTCCCCCGCCAGCCTTGATGCCCTGCAGGTCATGGGCCACGTCATCCGTCTCAAGCGCAAGGAGCGGGGACTGACGGTGCAGGCGCTCGCAGACAAGGCAGGCGTGTCGCGCGGAACGGTTCAGCGTATCGAACACGGTGATCCACGATGCGAAATCGGTGTGGTCTTCGAGCTGGCGACCCTCCTGGGCATCACACTGTTTTCCGATACGACCCCCTTGCCCCATCTGAACACCTACCTGGATGCCAAAATCGCCGTGCTACCGAAAAGGATTCGCACACCGACAAAAAAGGTAAGCAATGACTTCTAACGCCGATCAATGCTTTGTCTGGCTGTGGCTGCCCGATGAAACAGAACCCGTGGTCGCGGGAAACCTGGTTCGTGATAAAAGTCGTTTCGTGTTCGTGTACGGCAAAAGCTATCTGGCACGAAAAAACGCCATCGCGCTGAACCTGCGCGAACTGCCGCTGGGCACCGAGGTCATTGAGCCCATCGACTCCATGACCATGCCCAGTAGCATCCGTGATGGTTCACCAGACGCATGGGGGCGGCGAGTCATCATCAATAGGCTGTACGGCAAGCAAGGCGCAGCCGCTTATAACCAGGACCTGGATGAGCTTACCTACCTGATGGAGTCAGGCTCGGATCGTATCGGAGCTCTGGATTTCCAGACATCCGCCACCGAATTCGTCCCCAGAAACTCCAGATCGGCGACCCTGGATGAGCTGATGCAGGCAGCGGACCTGGTGGACAAGGGAGTGCCTTTACCTATCGATCTCGACCAGGCGCTCAACCACGGGACCTCCATCGGAGGTGCACGCCCCAAGGCACTGATCGAGAGCAACGGGCACAAGTACGTCGCAAAATTCTCAGCGTCAAACGATCAGATCAACGTCGTGAAATCAGAATTTATCGCCATGAAGTTGGCGTCCCTGACCGGTATGAATGTCGCACCCGTGCGGATGGAGCGGGTTCTGGGCAAGGACGTGTTGCTCATCGAGCGCTTTGACCGAACGGCTACGGAAAAAGGCTGGACGAGAAAAATAATGGCGTCGGCACTGACGCTGTTCGGGCTGGATGAAATGCTGACACGCTACTGCAGCTATGAGCAATTGACAGACATCATCCGTGCCGACTTTACCGATCCGAAAGCCGATCTCAAGGAACTGTTCTCACGACTGGTCTTCAACATTCTGTGCAGCAATACCGACGATCATGGGCGTAATCATGCTGCATTTTTTGATGGAAAAGCTTATCAACTGACGCCGGCCTACGATATCTGCCCACAGATGCGTTTGGGAACCGAGGCCACACAGGCCATGCTGATACTGGGCAACAATAACCAGAGTCGACTCTCCGTTTGCCTTGCCGCACGGGAAAAGTTTCTACTCGAAGAAGCCCAGGCACTGGAGATCATCGAACAGCAGTTGGAAGCGATAGCCATCTATTGGTCGAGTGTCTGCGCCGAATCGGGTATCAGTGAGATCGACCTTCAAGTCCTGAAAAGCCGACAGATGCTGAATCCTTATGCTTTTGAAGGGCTGTCCGGGAATGCCGAACGCGTGGCCAATCAAGCAGAACGTATTCGCCGCTCGCTCTAGCGCTGATCCAACACCTCGCCAAAATGCCCTATATAGCGATCATAAAATCACTTTATGATCGCTATATAGATCATTTATGAAAAATAAATCGCACTTAGAACAAATCGATTCAGAGTAATGACGGCACGCTCAGCTCAAAACCGCGAAACGCCCTCCATCACATTCAACAGGCAGCCCAGCGCATTGCGGTCCTCTTCCGACAACGCGCGATAACGCGCCACCAGTTGCAGTTCCTCATCGCTGAGCTTGCGCACCCTGGGTCTGGGCGCGGCCCTGAAGGTCCAGAGAAACAGCATGAAACCGAAGATACTTCGCTGCTTTGACATGGACGCCTTCCCTCTGTGACAGGACCGGAATCGCCTGGAAAAACCGCCTCAGACTTAGCCTAAGGGTAGGAACAATCCGAATTCACCTAAGATCATTTCGAAATTTCCAGAAGGAAAATCTCCTTAACTGTGCAGGGCAGCCCCACTGGTATCCCGATGATGACAGGTGAATATCCTCCGAGCGGGCTCATTCATACCGCACCACCTCAAATGCTTCCTCCACTGCCGGCGCTTCGAAATAGCGGGAAATCACCTCGAACTCGGCCTCGGTGGTCTTGAACGGGTGATCGCCCATTTCATTGCGGACCTTCAGGCGCGCCTTGCACACGTCATCGCCCACATCGAGAAAATGCAGCCGATGGGCAACGCCCGCGCGCTCAAAGACCGACCGGGCCCAAAGCCGGCTGGCCACGGTATTGGACGGAAAATCGAGCACCACCGAGATCCCCGCTTTCAATAGTGCAACGAGATGCTCGGCCAAGGCCCCGCGCAAGCGGGTGGCGCAGCGCACATAGTCGGTGATCTCGCTGATTTCTCCCGGATACAGCCGCGCGAGCCAGACGTCCTCGCTGATCAACACCGTCGAGGGTGTCGCTGCCAGATGTTGCGCTAGCGTCGATTTGCCTGAACCGATCTTTCCACAGACCAGGTGCAGGGTCGGAACAGTATCGCCAGGGCCAGGGGTTTCAGGTTGCGACATTTCAATCTCCTTTTGACGTCCAGTAACCCAGAGAAGCGGCCAGAAAAAACCCGCCTCGGTGGGCGGGTTTCGGGTGTTTTCAGAACACGCGTCAGCCCACCCTCGGATCGAGGGTGGGAATAATCGAGATGTTCAGATGTGAGTTCATGAAACCGACCTTATTCGCTCAAACGCCTTACGGCAAGCTTCCAACCCTCAATCACGCAAATCCGACTCATGAATCGGCTGATCGCGATGGGTCGCACGCTGATACTGCGCCGGCCAGATCGCCTTGCGCCCTCCCAGGTCATCATCGGCATGCAGCGGCCAGTAAGGGTCGCGCAACAACTCACGGGCCAACAGGATCATATCCGCCTGGCCGGTGCGCAGGATATGCTCGGCCTGGGCCGGTTCGGTAATCAATCCGACGGTACCGGTGGCGATATCGGACTCCTTGCGTACGCGCTCGGCAAAACGGGTCTGATAACCGGGGCCCGTGGGGATTTCCGCATTGGCAGCGGTGCCGCCCGAAGACACGTCGATCAGGTCGACACCCAAGGCTTTCAGACGCCGCGCCAACTCCACCGTTTCGTCCGGATTCCAGCCGTCTTCCACCCAATCGGTCGCCGACACTCGCACAAACAGCGGCAACTCGTCAGGCCAGACCGCCCGCACCGCTTCGGTTACCTGCAATACCAGGCGGATACGATTTTCGAAGGAGCCACCGTATTGGTCACGGCGCTGATTGCTCAAGGGCGATAGAAACTGGTGCAGCAGATAACCATGGGCCGCATGCACTTCGACCACTTTGAAACCAGCAATCAGTGCCCGCTTGGCCGCCGCGACAAACGCCTGGATCACCTCGGCGATGTGGCTCTCGTCCAGGGAGGTGGGCGATGTGTGCTGCGGATCGAAGGCAATCGACGAAGGGCCGACCGGGGTCCAGCCACCGTCCTCGGGCTTGACGCTGCCATGCTTGCCCAGCCAGGGTCGATGGGTGCTGGCCTTGCGCCCGGCATGGGCCAGCTGGATCCCCGCCACCGCGCCCTGGGCGGTGATAAACCGGGTGATACGTTGCAGCGGTTCGATCTGTTCGTCGTTCCACAGGCCCAGGTCCTGGGCGGTGATCCGGCCATCGGCGGTGACCGCGGTGGCTTCGGTGAAAATCAGCCCGGCCCCGCCCACCGCCCGACTGCCCAGGTGGACGAGATGCCAATCGTTGGCGAGGCCGTCGACACTGGAGTACTGGCACATAGGCGAGACCGCGATGCGGTTGAGCAGGGTCAATTGGCGAAGGGTATAGGGTTCGAGCAGCAGACTCATGGGGCACCTCTCAAATCAAGTGGGCTGGCTCCAGGGTTCTGTTAGAACGTCGGCAAGTGACAAGAGTGGTGGAGAACCGCCCCCCAGCGGGTAAAAAACAGGACGACGTCACAAGACCATTCAGACAGTGCTTACAGACTAGTCGACAACGGCACAGGCGGGAGGGTTCAGCGGATTTAAACCGGCTGAATCGCCTGTAACCTGCCCTCATAACATCAATCAACACGGTCCCTGCAGGAGCCGGCTTGCCAGCGATGGCGTCCGGGCAGGCGATACAAGACCCAAAGGCCTCATCGCCGGCAAGCCGGCTCCCACGGAAGACGGACCGCATCCCCTCAACAGGTCTCAGCGCGGCTCGATATGGGCAATCATCAACTGCACGCTTTCCTTGCCACGGAACTCGTTGAGGTCGAGCTTGTAGGCCAGCTCCACCCAGTCGACCCGCGCGTTGGTCCACAGCTCCGGATCGATACCGAAGGCAATACCATCAAGCTTCAGCGAACCGCATTCGCTTTTCAGCACCACCTTCAGATGCCGCTCGCCGACGATGCGTTTTTCCACCAGTTGGAACACACCATGGAACAGCGGCTCGGGGAAATGCTGGCCCCAGGGACCGGCATTGCGCAGCGCCCGGGCCAGTTCCAGGTTGAACTCCTCGATGGCCAGCGAACCATCGGTCTGCAGGCGTCCGGTCAGGTCGTCTTCCGACAGCTGACGGCGCACTTCGGCGTCGAAGGCTTCGGCAAACAACGGGAAATTTTCCTGGGGCAGGCTCAGACCCGCCGCCATGGCGTGACCGCCGTACTTGCCCATCAGCTCCGGGTATTGCGCCGCCACCACGCTCAAGGCATCGCGAATATGGAATCCCGGCACCGAACGGCCGGAGCCCTTGAGCATGCCATCGCCCGCATCGGCAAAGGCGATGGTCGGACGGTGATAACGCTCTTTCATTCGCGAGGCGAGGATACCGATCACCCCCTGGTGCCAGTCCGGCTCGAACAGGCACAGGCCGAACGGCATCGACTCCAGCGGCAGGTCCTTGAGCTGGGCCAGCGCTTCGCGCTGCATGCCCTGTTCGATGGACTTGCGGTCCTTGTTCATCTCATCGAGCTGGCTGGCCATTTCCAGGGCCAGGGCCGGGTCCTCGCAGAGCAGGCATTCGATGCCCAGGCTCATGTCGTCCAGGCGCCCCGCCGCATTCAGACGCGGGCCGAGGATAAACCCCAGGTCGGTGGAGGTCAGACGAGAATGGTCGCGCTTGGCCACCTCCAGGATCGCCTTGAGCCCCGGCCGCGCACGCCCGGCGCGAATCCGCTCGAGGCCCTGGTGCACCAGGATGCGGTTGTTGGCATCCAACGGTACCACGTCGGCGACGCTGCCCAGCGCCACCAGGTCGAGCAGTTCGCCGATATTTGGCTGCGGCGCGCTGGCGTACCAACCCAGGCTGCGCAAACGCGCACGCAAGGCCATCAGCACGTAGAAAATCACCCCGACGCCGGCCAGGGCCTTGCTCGGAAACTCGCAGCCCGGCTGGTTGGGGTTGACGATGGCATCGGCCGCCGGCAATTCGCTGCCGGGCAAGTGGTGGTCGGTGACCAGCACCTGAAGCCCCGCCGCCTTCGCCGCCTGTACGCCCTCGATGCTGGAAATGCCGTTGTCCACGGTGATCAGCAATTGCGGCTCGCGCTGCAAGGCCACGGCGACAATTTCCGGAGTCAGGCCATAGCCGTATTCAAAGCGGTTCGGCACCAGGTAATCGACATGGGCCGCCCCCAGCAGGCGCAGCCCCAGAACCCCGACCGTGCTGGCGGTGGCGCCGTCGGCATCGAAGTCGCCGACGATAAGGATCCGCTGACGCTGCTCCAGTGCAGTCACCAGCAGGTCCACCGCCGCGTCGATGCCCTTGAGTTGCTGGAAGGGAATCAGCCGCGCCAGGCTCTTGTCCAACTCGTCCTCGGACACCACGCCGCGCGCGGCGTACAGGCGGGTCAACAACGGCGGCAGATCACCAAGAAACGGCAGTGTGGCGGGCAGCGGGCGGGGTTCAATACGCATGGGAATAATTAACCGCGCTCGCCCATCAGCCATTCCAGCTGGACTTCATGCTGGCCACGATCGTCGGTGACGAAGATCGTGCCTTCGCTGATCATCACGTCCCACTTGATCACCCGCGGCATGTCCTTGGCCAGGGTCTCGAGGATTTCCTGGGGCACGGCGGCGATATTCACGTTCTTCAGGTTCTTCACCGCGTCGACCACCTTGGTCTGCCAGACCCGCAGGCTGCCGTAGGCCAACAGGCTGGTACGCTCGGTACGACGGGAGCACCAGGTCAGGCGATCGGCGTCCGGCTGGCCGACTTCGATCCAATGCAGTACACGATCATCCAGGCTCTTTTCCCACAGTGCCGGCTCATCCACTTCCGACAGACCCCGACCAAAGGACAGCTGCTCGTTGTACCAGAAGGCGTAGGCCAGCAGACGCACGGTCATGCGTTCCTCGGTTTCCGACGGGTGGCGGGCGATGGTCTGGTTGACGCTCTCATAGACCCCGCGATCCAGGTCGGTGAGGTTCAGGTTGAATTTGTAGGTCGTGGACGGCTGGGCCATGAACAGGGCTTCTAAGGACGAGGAAAGGCGGCCAGTCTAACCGATACGCGGGGCAAGCAACGACTGCTCGCAGTTATGCGGATGGCGCCAGCCATGATAAAAGGCTCTATTGCCCCGTGTTGTCCTACAGGATCTACCATGCCGCTCACCGCCAAACCCCTTTCCGGCCTGAAGGTCATTGAGCTCGGTACCCTGATCGCCGGCCCTTTCGCCTCCCGCATCTGCGCCGAATTCGGCGCCCAGGTGATCAAGGTCGAATCGCCGGACGGCGGCGACCCGCTGCGCAAATGGCGCAAGCTCTACGAGGGCACCTCGCTGTGGTGGTTTGTCCAGGCGCGCAACAAACAATCCCTGACCCTGAACCTGAAACACCCGGACGGCCTGGCCATCCTCAAGCAGTTGCTGAGCGACGCGGACATCCTGATCGAGAACTTCCGCCCCGGCGTGCTGGAAAAGCTCGGTCTCGGCTGGGAAACCTTGCATGCGCTGAACCCGAAACTGGTGATGGTGCGCCTGTCGGGCTTCGGCCAGACCGGACCGATGAAGGATCAACCAGGCTTCGGCGCGGTCGGTGAGTCCATGGGCGGCTTGCGCTACATCACCGGCTTCGAGGACCGCCCACCGGTGCGCACCGGGATTTCCATCGGTGACTCGATTGCCGCGCTCTGGGGCGTGATCGGCGCGCTCATGGCCCTGCGTCATCGCGAAGTCAACGGCGGCAATGGCCAGGTGGTGGACGTAGCCTTGTACGAAGCGATCTTCGCCATGATGGAAAGCATGGTCCCGGAGTTCGATGTGTTCGGCTTTATCCGCGAGCGCACCGGCAACATCATGCCGGGGATCACGCCCTCTTCGATCCACACCACGGCCGATGGCAAGCATGTGCAGATCGGCGCCAATGGCGATGCGATCTTCAAGCGCTTCATGCAAGCCATCGACCGCAACGACCTGGCGGACGACCCGGTACTGACCAGCAATGATGGCCGCGACAGCCGGCGTGACGAACTCTATGGCGTGATCGATCGCTGGGTGAACAGCCAATCGCTGGACGCGGTGCTCACCACCTTGAACCAGGCCGAGGTGCCGGCCAGCCGGATCTACAGCGCCGAAGACATGTTCAGCGACCCGCAGTTTCTCGCCCGGGAAATGTTTATCCAGGCCAAGCTGCCCGACGGCAAGGCTTTCAAGATGCCGGGGATTGTGCCGAAACTGTCGGAGACCCCGGGCTCCAGCGAATGGGTAGGACCGGAACTGGGCGAGCACAACACCCCGATATTGGCTAGCCTCGGTTATGACGCCGCGCAGATTGCCCGCTTGCGCGATAGCGGCGCTATCTAGGGTGCCGTGGTGGCAAGACTTTGACCTGACTGCGCAGAAGGTATGGACCTCATGAGTCCTCGATTTCTCTGGCAACACGTGCTCTGTCGACGACCAGCCCTCGCCCTGCTGGCGGCGCTCGCCTGCGCCCTGCCGAGCGTTGCCGAGGCCAAGGACACGCTGATCTGGTTGCTGCGGGACCTGCCGCCACTGACCATTTTCGACGGCCCGCAAAAAGGCCTGGGCGCCATCGATCAACTGCGCCAGCTGTTGACCGCCGCCATGCCCGAGTACGAGTACACATCCTTCCGGGTCAACCGCGCGCGGGCCATGCAGATGCTCGCCGAGCCTTCGTTCACCTGCGACCCGGTCCTGCTCTGGACCGCGGAGCGAACCAAGAAAATTGTCTTCTCGATTCCCAGCCTCGGCCTGGCCAGCAACGGGCTGGTGGTACGCCAGGAGGACCGTCGGCTGATCGAGCCGTTTGTCCAGGACGGTGAGGTCGACCTCGCCGCCCTGCTGGCCAGCGACCAGCTCAAACTGGGGATTGTCGCTGGACGCAGCTACGGCCAGTCGATCGACGATCTGTTGCAACGGACAGCCGCGACCCACCTGACGCCGCATTTCGGCAACGATGCCCTCGGCAACCTGTTGCAAATGCAGCGTCTCGGACGCTTGACCGCGCTACTCGGCTACTGGCCGGAAGTCCGCTACCTGGCCCAGCAACAAGGTATCGCCACCGAGAGCCTGGCGTTCTATCGGCTCAAGGGCACCGCCAAGTACCAGTTTATTCGCGTCGGTTGCTCGGACACGGAGCAGGGGCGCACGGCTGTCGCGCACATCAACCAGATCCTGCGTGAAGTGCGCCAGCATCAGTTGCTCGATTTCTATGTGCAATGGCTCGACCCGCAACAACGGGACAGCTATCGGGAAGACGCCAGGCAGTTTTTCCTGGCGCCTGAGGACCAGTGACAAACGCCAGACAAAAGAAACCCCGAGAAGTGGGGAAACGACTCGGGGTTAAACGTGGCCTACAAAGACCAGTACGACAAGCTACAAGCACCGGAGCACAATGCCTGATCCTGCCGTTATAAATCTGACACCCCTTTCGGAAAAAAGGTTCCCCAAAAAATTCTACACTCGAGCCGAGCGGAACATCTTGTCCTCAGCCGCATGACGCAAGGCCGCGATGACGCAGGGTTCCAGGCGTCCTTCGGCAATGCGCAGGTCGCGATGCAGCCCATCGACCACATCGGTCAACAAGCGCTTGTCGTTGAGTTGCGCCTGGCTGATTTCACGGGTCACCAGGATCAGGCCGGCGCGACTGTTCACGGTCAGCAGACACTCACCGTGACTTCCCGAGGGCGTCAGGGTGACGGGATAAGGACTCAATGCTTCATTCAGCAACAGACTGATACTTTCCATCTCGATCACCACTCAATAGTCAAAACCCGACAGGTCAAAAACAAGGGGGCTGGAGTCAAAGACCGCCAGTCAGAGAAGAAAGTTCGTCAAGCCAGCTAACCTGATATCGGTAGAAGCCGCGCCTCAAGACGCTGCGTCTACCGTTCCATTGCGAGCATGAACGAGAAAGATGACAGAGAGAAAACAACGAAATTCAGCGTCCCCGCCGCCTTTGCGCATCATCCTGGCAGACGATCATCCGATTTTCCTGATCGGCCTGCGCGCCGTCCTCGAACGCGATCCCGGACTGAGTGTGGTCGGCGAGGCCAGCTCGCCAGAGGATCTTCTGGAGCTTCTGCAACGTTGTACCTGCGAGGTACTGGTCACCGACTTCATGATGCCGGTCGAACAGCAGAGCGACGGCCTGCGCATGCTTGAAAGCGTAACTCGGCAACACCCGCAACTGCCGGTCGTGGTGGTGACCATGCTCAACAACGCCGGGCTGTTCCGCTCCATTCTCGATCTCGGGGTCATGGGACTGCTGAGCAAGGCCAGCCTGGCCGCCGAGCTGCCGGAGGCCATCGCCCAGGTCCGCCACCGACGGCCCTATGTGGCCAACTCGATTCGCCAGACCCTGGCGCTGGCCGGCGAGGTCGGCGAACACCGCCTGGGCGACCAGGAGCAACTTTCACCCCGGGAGCTGGAGGTGACACGCCTGCTGGCGGCCGGGCGCACCGTCGGTGAAATCGCCACGCAGTTGTGTCGCAGCAAGCAGACGGTGAGTGCGCAGAAGGTCAGCGCCATGCGCAAGCTCGGCCTGTCCAACGATGCGGCGTTGTTTCTCTACCTGCAGGAACATGGCCTGGCCTGAGGGGGTCGGACGCTACAGATTGACGCTGTGCAGGGCGGCGTGTTTCAAAGGCCCGGCCAAGGGGTAAACCGGGCCGAACCCCGCCACTTCAAGCCAGGACAAGAGTTCGGCGCGGCTCATGGACACGGCGACGAAGTCCCCCTGAACCAGCGAGTCGCCCAGGGCCATGACGGCCTGGTAGTCGCTTTCGCTCTCGATCCCGCTGAGCACCACCTGCAAGTTCATGCCCCGCGCCATGCGCAAGGCTCCGGCGACAATCGCCGACTTGCGTGAATCCGCGGCCATCCCGACCACGAAGGGCGCGGTGATCTTCAGTTCGGTGAAAGGCAGTTCGAGCAGGCGCTGCAGGCTGCCGCCGCCCATGCCGAAATCGCCGACGGACAGCTGGCAGCCCAGCATGCGCAACCTCAGCAAGCCTTCAGTCAGCGCAACGCTGCTGCCGGACTCGGTGGTTTCCAGGACCTCAAGGGTCAAGCGCTCGGCGGGTAACTCGAAGCGCTCCAGCAAGGCCTTCAGCCGCTCGGCGAAGTCCAGTTGCTCCAGCAGACTCCCCGGAATACTCACCGCCACCGGCAAGGCCTCATCCGTGGCGAAACGCACCTCGGCCGACAGACTCACCGCCAACTCCAGCACCTGCCAGACCAGCGGCTGCGCCAGCCCCGCGTACTCCAGTACCGGCATGAAACTGCCAGGCAGCAACAGGCCTTGCTCCGGATGCTGCCAGCGCGGCAACACCTCGACCCCGGCGACTCGACCGTCATGGGTCAGCTTGGGCTGAAAGTGCGCGGTCGCGTATTTTTCGATAGCCGAAGCCCCGGCGCAGGCCTGGAGTTCGTGCAGCGACAGCAACTCGCAGACCTGGGCCAGCGGCAGGCCAGGGCGCTGCCGGGCGAAACGTTGCTGGTAGCTCGCCAGCAAGTCCGCCAGGGCCGCGGCCGACGCCGGTTTGCGCAGGCAGCCGAGGACATGCAGCCCCTGCTGGCGTGCCATATGCGCAGCCCCCTCGAGCACCTCCTGCTCGGCACTGCTGAGAATGATCAGTGCCTGCGCTTCCCGCCCCTCGGCCAGGGAACGAATCAACTCCAGGCCGTCACCCGCCTCCAGTTGCAGGTCGCAGATGGCCACATCGATAGGGCCGCGATTGGCCAACGACTGGCGTGCACTCTCGACATTTTCCGCCGTCAGCACATCAAAGACGCCAGTGGCATTGAGCATCTGGTGCAGGGCCATCAGTTGAAAAGAGTTGTCTTCAAGAATCAGGACTTTGAGTGCGCGCATCGAGGGTCTCCACAAAATGAGGCGGTCGTGGTCCGCAATGACCCTCGACTTTAATCAACCGCCCACCCGCGCCCCATAGGACAAGTCCTAAAATGCCGGGATATCCGCCTGCAGATGCGGCTCGATATCCTCCAGCACCCGTTCGATGGCCTGCTTGAGTGCCTGCCAGTCCGCCGCCACCCGTTCGTTGGACTTGAGCCGCACGCAGCTGTCGAGGTCGGCGCAGGCATGGGCCAGGGCGATGGCATCGATCAGACAGGCGATGCCCTTGAGCCGATGGACCGCCACCGCCAGGCCTTCCCAGTTGTGCAACTCGGCCGCGACCTCCAGGGCCCCGCGCTCCTGTTCGAGATTCTTGCGCAGCTCCAGCAACATGCGGCGCATGACCTCGGCATTGGCACAGGTCATGGCGCTCAGGGCCTGAATATCAAAGGAACGCCCGGGCACGATGCTCGCCAGCAGTTGCGCCAGCTCGTCCAGGGAAACCGGCTTGACCAGCAGTTCGGTCATGCCCGCCTGCAGGCAGCGTTGGCGTTCGTCGCTCATGGCATTGGCCGTGCAACCGACCACCGGGCACGGCGGACGCCGCTCCTCGGACTCGATCCGGCGTATCGCCTCGGCCAGCGCATAGCCGCTCATGTCCGGCATATTGCAATCGGTGATCACCAGATCGAACGGTTCCTGCTGCAAGGCCTGTAACGCCGCCTCGCCACTCTGGCAGGCAACGACCTGCTGGCCGAGAAAGCTCAACTGCTGCTTGAGCACCAGGCAGTTGGCGGACAGGTCGTCGACAATCAACAGCTTGAGCGACGGCAGCCGAGGCCTGGACTCCTCCACTGCGGCAGGCGCGGCCGGGGCCTGCTCCACGGGCTTGAGCGCCAGCTCGATACGCACCCGCGTGCCATCTCCCGGCCGGCTCAACAAGACGATACTGCCGCCCATCAACTCCACCAGTTGCTTGCAGATACTCAAGCCCAGGCCCGTGCCGCCATATTCTTCATCGGCCTGACCACGGATCTGGACAAAGGGCGCGAAGAGCGTCTTCTGCTGTTCGAGGCCGATCCCCTTGCCGCTGTCTTCGATGCTGATGCGCAGGGTTTCCAGGTCCGCGGTGCACGACACACTGCGCACGTGAATGTGCACGAAGCCCTCGGCGGTGAATTTCAGCGCATTGCCGATCAGGTTGTTCAACACCTGGCGCAAACGCAGCGGATCGAACCAGTAATCCCCCTCCAGCCCTGGCTCTACCTCCAGGCTCAGCTCAATGCCCTTGCCCCGCGCCGCGGCCTCGAACAGTTGCAGCACGCTTTCCAGAAACCCGACCAGGGAACCGGCACGCAACGCCAGGTGCATGCCGCCGGCCTCGATCTTCGCCAGATCGAGGCTGTCGCCGATCAAGGCCGTCAGTTCCTGCGCCGATTGATACGCCACCTGCAGCGCCTGGGAGAGTTCCTGTCCATTGGCCCGGGCCTGCTCGCGCTCGAGTTCGAGCAGGCCGATGATGGCCACCATGGGGGTGCGGATCTCATGGCTCATGGTGGCCAGGAACGCACTCTTGGCCTGGTTGGCCTGCTCCGCCTGCTGGCGCGCTTCCATCAGTTGGGCCTCGAGCTGCTTGCGTTCGGTGATGTCGATCCAACCACCGAGCAGTCCCTGCAACTGCGCCTCCGCCGAGTAGAACGGCACCATCCACTGATAGATATCGATCCGGCCGCTGGCGAAGTCGAGCTGGCGGTCCTGGAACAGCGGCTGCTGGGTCTCGAACAACTGGATAAACTCGGCATGCAGTTGCTCCGCGGTGGCCTGGGGCAAAATATCCACTTCGGTGATCCGTCGGCCCTGTACCTGCTCCAGGGTGGTGGCAAAACGTTCCTCGTAACTGCGGTTGCAGGTTATCAGGCGACCGTCCAGGTCGCGCACGAAGATGGGATTGGGGATACCGTCCAGCAAGGCGCGCTGGAAGGCCAGCTGATCGCTGAGCTCCTGTTCGGCCCGGCGGCGCTGGCGAATCTGGACGTTCAGTCGGCGGTTCCAGGCCAGGGACACGCCCCCCAGCAGGATCATCACCGCCGTCAGGCCATAGACCCAGCGCGGCACCCGCTCCCAGACCGGACGCATCGGCGCCACGCCGATCGCGCCATGCCATTTGATCCGCAACGCGCGCAGCTCGGCCACGGGAAACGCCTCCAGGGCCTTGTTCAGGATACTGAGCAGTTCCGGCTCGGTCTTGACCACCGAGAAACTGTCCGCCGACCAGAGTCCCTCGACACTGCGCCCGACCTTCAGTCGTCCGGGTGGATACAGGTAGGCCCGCGTATCGCTCTGGATCGTCGCGGTCGCCTCGCCGCGCTCGACCATCGCCCTGGCCTCCTCCGGCGTCTTCACCGTGATCAGTTGGATATCCGGGTAGTTCTTGCGGATCATCGGCTCCAGCGCATGTTTCTCCGGCATCACCAGCACCCGCCCGGACAACTGCGAGAGCGAGCCGAGGGGCGAGTCGTGCACGCGCACCACGAACACCCAGGCACTGCCGCCAAAGGCATAGGTGAAGTTCAGGAAGGTCTTGCGCTCGACACTTTCGGCCAGCGTGGTGCTCATCAACGCCTTGCCGTCGTGAAGCAGATCGACACTTTCAGCCGTGGAGCCGGTTTCGCGGAACTCGAACTGCAGGCCGGTCATGCG
Organism: Pseudomonas sp. MWU12-2319; assembly: GCF_023242525.1. NCBI lineage: Bacteria > Pseudomonadati > Pseudomonadota > Gammaproteobacteria > Pseudomonadales > Pseudomonadaceae > Pseudomonas > Pseudomonas sp. MWU12-2319. Next base: position 93,179 of record NZ_JALJES010000012.1, on the reverse strand, counting down.
CGAAATGCGCGACAACAGGTCCGGATTGAGGCCGACCCAACGGTTGTGACCATCCTTGTAGATATGCGGCGGATACGGCTGGGCCACCACCGTGACCTTGGGGTGACGGTCGATCCAGGCCCGCTCCGCGGCGGTGAGACTGATGCGCTGCTGAGTGATGTCCGAGCCGAAGCCGGTGGTCCAGCGGGCGAGGATCTCCCGCCGCGTGGCGTTGTCGGTATTGTCCAGGACCCGCTCCACCAGAGCGCTGAGCACATGATCGGACTCACGCGTGGCAAAGGCGAAGCCAATCGGCGGCAAGTCGCTCTTGTCCTTGATGTGCACGCCCATGTAGGGCCGCAGGCTCTTGTAGGCGCGGACAATCACCTCGTTACCGATAAACGCCTCGACCTCGCCCTGGGACAACGCCTCCAGGGCACTGTAGAGGGTCGGGGCGAGGATGATTTCGCTCTGCGGGTAGGTGGCGTGTACCACCTGGGCGTCGGCGTAACCGTCGAGCAGCACCACCTTCTTGCCGTTCAGATCGTGAAAGCCATGACCGCCGACGCGGCCGACGATCACCGAACGGTCCGGCATATAGTCGCTGGAGAACGTCAACCCGGGCACGCCTCGCTCGTAACCGTTGGCACTGGTGAGGATATCGATCTGCCCGCTGCGCAGGGCCTCGACCGCCTGGTCGCGCTCGCCGAAGCCGAGGACCTGGACTTCGACCCCCAGGCGATCGCGGATCAGCCCGACGTAATCGGCACTGATGCCCTGGTAGCGGTTACGATCGTTGGTGATGTCGACGGGTTCATAGTCGGCAACCGAAATCCCCACCCGCAAGGTCCGTTCGGGCCCCAGCCATTGCTCCTCCTCCGGGCTCAGGGACAGCCGGTCGACCTCGACGAACGATGGCGGCAGGCTGAACGGCAGGCCCTGGGCCGCCATCGCACTGACGGGCACGCAGAGCAACAGCCACCCGCACAGACTGGCCAGAACGGATTGTATGGATCGACCCAAAAACACCATGACGAACTACCTGCCCCCTTCGGTCCATTTCAGGAAATGGCAAAAAAACAAGGCAAGTTTGACATGCGAAAACGATAAAGCCCGCCAAGGGGCGGGCTTTAATGTGTGACCGTTCTAGTCTGTCAGAGCGGCTTACCACGGTTACCATGCTGGCTGACAAAGGCCTGGACGACTTTCAAGTCATTGGCCAAGACGGTGCAACGCTCATCTCGCTCAAACAAATCGGAAAGGTGTGCAGGTAGCTCGAGTGCTTTTCCTACGCCAGCCTTCTCCACAGCCTCAGGGAATTTGACCGGATGCGCGGTCCCCAGGATCACCATCGGGATGTCCAGGCTGCGCCGGCACTCACGGGCCGCGCGCACGCCGATGGCGGTGTGCGGATCGAGGACTTCACCGCTCTGGACGAAGACTTCGGCGATGGTCTCGCAGGTCTGGGCATCATCCACGGCCAGGGAGTCGAACAGCTTGCGTGCTTCACTCCAGCGGTCCTGGTCGACACTGAAACCGCCACCCTGCTTGAAGGTGTCCATCAGCCCGGCGATGGCCGCGCCGTTGCGCCCATGCAGATCGAACAGCAGGCGTTCGAAGTTCGACGAGACCATGATGTCCATGGACGGCGACAGGGTCGCGTGCAGGGTGTCCTTGACGTACTGGTTGCCGCTCATGAAGCGGTGCAGGATGTCGTTGCGGTTGGTCGCGACGATCAGTTGGCTGATCGGCAGGCCCATGTTGCGTGCCAGGTAGCCGGCGAAGATATCGCCGAAGTTGCCGGTCGGCACCGAGAACGCCACCGAACGGGCCGGGCCGCCCAGTTGCAGGGCGGCGTGGAAGTAGTAGACGATCTGGGCCATGATCCGCGCCCAGTTGATCGAGTTCACCGCGACCAGGCGTGTGCCCTTGAGGAAGCTCTGGTCGGCGAAGCTGTTCTTGACCATTTCCTGGCAGTCGTCGAAGTTGCCTTCGATGGCGATGTTGTGGATGTTGTCGCCGAACAGGGTGGTCATCTGCCGACGCTGCACCTCGGACACCCGGTTGTGCGGGTGGAGGATGAAGATGTCGACGTTCTCGCAGTGCTTGCAGCCTTCGATGGCGGCCGAGCCGGTATCACCGGAAGTCGCGCCGACGATCACCACGCGCTCGCCGCGTTTGGCCAGCACGTAGTCGAGCAGGCGACCGAGCAGTTGCAGGGCGAAGTCCTTGAACGCCAGGGTCGGGCCGTGGAACAGCTCCAGCACCCATTCGTTGCCGTTCAGTTGGCGCAGCGGTGCCACGGCGCCATGGGAGAAGGCGCCGTAGGTTTCCTCAAGGATCTTCTTGAAGTCCGCATCCGGAATGCTGCCGGTGACGAACGGGCGCATGACCCGGAACGCCAGTTCGTGATACGGCAGGCCGGCCCAGGAAGCGATTTCCTCCTGGGTGAAGCGCGGCAGGTTTTCCGGCACATAGAGGCCGCCGTCGCTGGCTAGCCCCGCCAGCAGCACGTCTTCGAAGTTCAGGGCCGGTGCCTGGCCACGGGTACTGATGTAACGCATGAAAAATTCCTCTTGATCGGCAGCGCCGGCTTAGTTCAAGTGCTCGACACGGATCCGCACGACAGGGCCGACCACGCCTTGCAGGGCCTCCAGCGCTGCGATGGCGTCGTTGATATGCTGTTCGCGCACGCGGTGGGTCAGCAGGATCATCGGCACCAGGCCGTCGTGTTCTTCGACTTCCTTCTGCATGATCGATTCGATATTGATGCCGCGCTCCGACAGGATGCTCGCGACCTGGGCCAGCACGCCCGGATGGTCCTTGGCCTGGATGCGCAGGTAGTAGGCGCTTTCGCACTCTTCGATCGGCAGGATCGGGTGGGCCGACAGCGAGTCCGGCTGGAAGGCCAGGTGCGGTACACGGTTTTCCGGGTCGCTGGTCATGGCGCGAACCACGTCCACCAGGTCGGCGATGACCGACGAGGCGGTCGGCTCCATGCCGGCACCGGCCCCGTAGAACAGGGTCGAACCGGAAGCGTCGCCATTGACCATCACCGCGTTCATCACGCCATTGACGTTGGCCAGCAGGCGGTCGGCCGGGATCAGCGTCGGGTGCACGCGCAGCTCGATACCGGCGGCGGTGCTGCGGGCCACGCCCAGGTGCTTGATGCGGTAGCCCAGGGCCTCGGCGTAGTTGACGTCGGCGGTGGTGAGCTTGGTGATGCCTTCGGTGTAGGCCTTGTCGAATTGCAGCGGGATACCGAAAGCAATGGACGCCAGGATCGTCAGCTTGTGCGCGGCATCGATGCCTTCGACGTCGAAGGTCGGATCGGCTTCGGCGTAACCCAGGGCCTGGGCTTCGGCCAGCACGTCTTCAAAGGTACGGCCCTTCTCGCGCATTTCGGTGAGGATGAAGTTACCGGTGCCGTTGATGATACCGGCGACCCAGTTGATACGGTTGGCCGAGAGGCCTTCGCGAATCGCCTTGATCACCGGGATACCACCGGCCACGGCAGCTTCGAACGCAACGATCACGCCCTTCTCGCGGGCCTTGGCGAAGATTTCATTGCCATGCACGGCGATCAGCGCCTTGTTCGCGGTGACCACATGCTTGCCGTTCTCGATGGCGCGGAGCACCAGCTCGCGGGCAACGGTGTAGCCGCCCACCAGTTCGACGACGATATCGATTTCTGGGTTGCTCGCCACTTCGAAGACATCGTGGGTAATCGCAATACCGGTGGTCTGGAACTGAGGCTTTGGCGTACGCATGGCAATTTGAGCCACTTCGATTCCACGCCCGGCACGGCGGGCAATCTCCTCGGCGTTACGCTGAAGTACGTTGAAGGTGCCGCCACCGACGGTACCTAACCCACAGATGCCTACTTTGACCGGTTTCACTCTGAACTCCCCATGAAACGGCCGACACGAGGTCGGCCGTGGAAAACAGCCGCTGGACTGCCAGCGGCTCGCTATTGATGACCCGGGAACCCTGTCCCGCGGGCCATGCTCGTCACAGGTTGAACGTGACGAGGCTGAATTACTTGGCGGACAGTGCCAGTTTGGCAACTTGTGCCGCCGGCTGGTAGCCCGGAATTACCTGACCATCGGCCAAAACAATTGCCGGCGTGCCATTGACACCAATGGATTGACCGAGGGCGAATTGCTTGGAAACCGGGTTGGCGCACTTGGCAGCCTTGATGTCATCGCCTTCGACCATCTTGTCCATCGCCGCTTTCTTGTCGGCCGAGCACCAGACCGCCTGCAACTGCTCGTCGCCCGGCGAGCCGAGACCCTGGCGCGGGAACGCGACGTAGCGCACTTCAATGCCCATCTTGTTCAGCGCCGGCACTTCGGCATGCAGCTTGTGGCAGTACGGGCAGGTGGTGTCGGTGAACACGGTGATATGCGACTTGGTTTCGCCGATGGCCGGGTAGACCACGGTTTCGGCCACCGGAATACCGTTGATCAGCTTGGACACGCCCAGGCGTTCGGTTTTCTCGGTGAGGTTGACCGGCTTGCCGTCCTTGAGCTGGAACAGGTAGCCCTGCATGACGAACTGGCCGTCGGCGCTGGCGTAGAGCACGCGGCTGCCCTTGAGCCGGACCTCATAGAGACCGGCCAGGGGGCTGGCACTGATGCTCTCCACCGGGGTTTCCAGCTGAAGGCTTTCGAGGCTCTTGCGAATCGCCTGCTCGGCGGTGTCGTCGGCCAAGGCCAGGGAGCTGACCAGGGCGAGGGCAGCAGCGGCGAAAATCTGGGTCAAACGCATGGGAACTCCTGAAGGCGGGCAAAGGGGCCGAGGCTGATACGACCGCGGGGAAACTGATCGGTTTCAAGCGCCCGCTTTGCAAACCGATAGAGCCTATCACATAAGCCCGGCGGGGCCGAACCCCTGTGTAGCTTAGCCGCGCGGGTGATGTTTGGCATGCATATCCTGCAACCGCGCACGGGCCACATGGGTGTAGATCTGCGTGGTCGACAGGTCGCTGTGGCCGAGCAACATCTGCACCACCCGCAGGTCGGCGCCGTGGTTGAGCAGGTGCGTGGCGAAGGCATGACGCAAGGTGTGCGGCGACAACGATTTACCGATCCCGGCGACCTTGGCCTGGTGCTTGATCCGGTGCCAGAAGGTCTGGCGGGTCATCTGCTCGCCGCGCTGGCTGGGGAACAGCACATCGCTGGGGCGTCCGCCGAGCAGTTCGATGCGAGCATCGCGCATATAACGTTCAACCCAGACAATCGCCTCTTCGCCCATGGGTACCAGCCGCTCCTTGCTGCCCTTGCCCATGACCCGCAACACGCCCTGGCGCAAGTTGACCTGTTCCAGGGTCAGGCTGATCAGTTCGGTGACCCGTAGCCCGCAGGCATAAAGCACTTCGAGCATGGCCCGGTCACGCTGGCCGATGGCCTCGCCCAGATCCGGGGCGGCCAGCAGCGCCTCCACATCCGCTTCCGACAGGGATTTGGGCAAGGGCCGCCCCAATTGCGGCATCTCGACCTGCAAGGTCGGGTCGACGGCAATCAGCTTTTCACGTAACAGGTAACGATAGAAGCCGCGCACACCGGAGAGAAAGCGCGCGGTGGAGCGCGGTTTATAGGCCTGCTCCAGGCGCCAGGCCAGGTGATCGAGGATCAGCTCACGGCCGGCCTTGTCCAGCTCCAGGCCTTTTTCCTGCAACCAGCCGTTGAACAGCGCCAGATCGCTGCGATAAGCGTCACGGGTATTGTCGGACAGACCTTTTTCCAGCCACAGGGCGTCGAGAAACTGGTCGATAAGCGGGTGATCGATGGCGGGCATAAGGGCTCGAAAAGCAAAAGGCGATAAGCAGATCAACTGTGACAGCGCGCCACGGCTTTTTCAAAACCCGAAATGCAAAAAAGCAGCCCGTAGGCTGCTTTTTTCTGCATCGGAAGCTGGACTTAAGCCAGTTTTTCCTTGATGCGAGCTGCTTTACCCGACAGGTCACGCAGGTAGTACAGCTTGGCCTTACGTACATCACCGCGACGCTTGACAGCCATGCTGTCGATTTGCGGGCTGTAGGTCTGGAAAGTACGCTCTACGCCAACACCGTTGGAGATTTTACGTACGGTGAACGCGCTGTTCACACCGCGGTTACGCTTGGCAATTACCACGCCTTCGAACGCTTGCAGACGCGAACGGTCGCCTTCCTTCACTTTCACCTGAACGACAATGGTGTCGCCCGGGGCAAAGGTAGGGATCTCTTTGGTCATCTGCTCGGCTTCGAGTTGCAGAATGATTTTGTTAGTCATGCTGTGCTCCTAAGGTAAATCGTTCGATCTACCATCGATACGTTGTTAACTATCGTCCCGCTCGCGGATGTATTCCTCGAGCAGCTTCTTCTCTTCTCCAGAAAGCGAGCGGCTTTCCAGAAGATCGGCGCGTCGTTCCGAGGTCCTGCCAAGGGACTGCTTCAGACGCCAACGCCGGATATGTGCGTGGTTGCCACTGAGCAACACGTCGGGAACACGCTGATCCGCATACACCTCCGGACGGGTGTAGTGCGGGCAATCCAGCAAACCATCCGTGAAGGAATCTTCCTCCGCGGAGTCCGCATGCCCTAAAGCTCCGGGCAGCAGCCGTGTAACCGCATCTATCAGGACCATCGCCGGCAGCTCGCCACCGGAAAGAACATAGTCCCCAATCGACCACTCTTCATCGACATGAGCATCTATAAAGCGCTCGTCAATGCCTTCATAACGACCTGCAATGAGGATCAAGGCTTCCTCTTTCGCCAGGTCGCGTACCGCCAACTGATTCAGTTGCCGGCCTTGGGGCGACAGGTAAATCACCTTCGCCGCCTCCCCTGCCGCTGCCTTGGCCTGAACCAGGGCGTCCTCAAGGGGCTTGATCTTCATCACCATGCCCGGACCACCGCCAAATGGGCGATCATCCACAGTGTGATGTCGATCCGTCGTGTAGTCCCGCGGATTCCAACAGGTCAGCTGCAAGAGCCCCTGTTTCACCGCACGACTGGTGATGCCGTAGTCGCTGATGGCGGAAAACATTTCGGGAAACAAACTGATCACTTCTACGCGTAGGCTAGCCATCGCTTAGAAGTCCGCGTCCCAATCCACCTTCATCTCGCCAGCGACCAGGTCGACAGCCAACACGCATTGCTCGGTATAGGGCAACAGGCGTTCGCGATCATCCAGGCTGCCCGGGCAAGGCTTGACCACCATGACATCATTCGAGCCAGTCTCCAGCAGGTGATCGATTTTCCCGAACAGTTGTCCGAGGGTGTCGATGACCTTGAGACCTTCCAGCTGGTACCAGTAGTACTCGCCGTCGGTCAGGTCTGGGAACAGGTTGCGCGGCACGCAGATCTCATAACCGGCCAGAAGACGCGCTTCTTCACGATCATCGAGATCCTTGAGCTTTGCGACCAGGAACTTGTCGTTCCCGCGTCCGCTGACCAGCTCCACCTGTTTCACGCTACCTTCGCGCCGGAGCGTCCAGGTTTTGTAGTCCAACAGGTTTTTAATTGGATCAGTAAAGGAATAAACCTTCACTTCGCCGCGAACGCCATGAACGGAATAGATCTTGCCGATAACGATCAAATCATCGGTAGAGGCCGGCGTCGCGTTCATATTGCTCAGGCCGCAACCTTAGCGTTTTCCTTCAGCAACTGAGCAACACGCTCAGAAGGTTGTGCACCAACGCTCAGCCAGTAGGCTACGCGCTCTTGGTTCACGGACAAACGAACTTCCTGACCACGAGCAACCGGGTTGAAGAAACCCACTTGTTCTTTGTGCGAACCGTCACGAGCGTTGCGGCTGTCGGTTACGGTCAGGTGGTAAAACGGGCGCTTTTTGGAGCCGCCAAGGGCAAGACGGATTGTTAGCATGTGAACATCGTTCCTGTAGTCGGTGCTGCAAATCTAAATGCACAGCGGGCATGGGTGCCCGAAAGGCCGCATATTCTAAGGAATATACGGACTTTTGCAAATGACTTTTTCCGGCGCCCGGCGCCGTGCAATCTGGATTTGCCATAGAGCCGTCGTTAAAACGGCAGGTCAGCTCCCGCTGAACGCGGGTTTACTGGCGATCCCCCGCATCCCTGCGAGGGTAGCGCCGACCGTCAGGTCGACGCGAATCTTTTACATTTTCGGCATGCCGCCGCCGGGCAACATACCGCCCATGCCGCGCATCATCTTGGCCATACCGCCTTTGGCGGAGAATTTCTTCATCATCTTCTGCATCTGCTTGTGCTGCTTGATCAAGCGTCCGATGTCCTGCACCTGGGTACCGGAGCCCATGGCGATCCGACGTTTGCGCGAACCGCTGATCAGCTCAGGGTCGCGGCGCTCGGCCGGGGTCATGGAGTTGATGATGGCTTCCATCTGCTTGAACTGCTTCTCGGCCGCGCCCTGGGCATTGCCCATCTGCGCCAGATTGACCCCGCCGATATTCGGCAGTTTGTCCATCAGGCCACCGAGGCCGCCCATGTTCTTCATCTGTTGCAGCTGGTCGCGGAAGTCTTCGAGATCGAAGCCTTTGCCTTTCTTCAGCTTTTTAGCCAGTTTGTCGGCTTTGTCCTTGTCGAGGGTCTGCTCGGCCTTCTCGATCAGGCTGAGCACGTCGCCCATGCCGAGGATGCGCGAGGCAATCCGCTCCGGGTGGAAGGGCTCGAGCGCTTCGCTCTTCTCGCCCATACCGATAAATTTGATCGGTTTGCCGGTGATGGCCCGTACCGACAGCGCGGCACCGCCACGGGCGTCACCGTCGACCTTGGTCAGGATCACCCCGGTCAGCGGCAGCGCATCGCCAAACGCCTTGGCGGTGTTGGCGGCATCCTGGCCGGTCATGGCGTCGACCACGAACAGCGTCTCCACGGGCTTGATCGCCGCGTGCAGTTGCTTGATCTCGGCCATCATCTCGTCGTCGATGTGCAGACGACCCGCCGTGTCGACGATGACCACGTCGATGAACTTGAGACGGGCTTCCTTGATCGCCGCCTCGGCGATGTCCACCGGCTTCTGGCTCAGATCGGACGGGAAGAAGGTCACGCCGATGTCGCCAGCCAGGGTTTCCAGCTGCTTGATGGCCGCCGGACGGTAAACGTCGGCCGAGACCACCATCACGGTTTTCTTCTTGCGCTCTTTAAGGAAGCGCGCCAGCTTGCCGACGGTGGTGGTTTTACCCGCGCCCTGCAGACCGGCCATCAACACCACCGCAGGCGGCACGGCGCTGAGGTTGAGGTCTTCGTTGGCGGCGCCCATCAGGCTTTCGAGTTCGGCCTGGACGATCTTCACGAACGCCTGGCCCGGGGTCAGGCTGCGCGACACCTCGGTGCCGACCGCGCGGTCCTTGACCGAATTGACGAAGTCCTTCACCACCGGCAGGGCGACGTCGGCTTCGAGCAACGCCATGCGCACTTCACGCAGGGTGTCTTTGATGTTGTCCTCGGTCAGCTTGGCCTTGCCGGTGACATGGCGCAGCGTCTGCGAGAGACGGTCGGTCAGGTTTTCAAACATGCGCGATCCTTTGAGGCCCTTATGGAGACCGAAGTGATGGCTGCCGGAACAAGGAAAAACAGCGCCTGGCGAGCCTGCGGCGTGGGCAGGTCGCGGATTATAGCGGAGACTGCATGCCGCCACTAGCGCCACGGTCTTTCGTGGACCGGGGGTTCTATGCCAAACTCAGCGTCTTTCGGGCTTGCCTAACAGGACTTATGCTCCCTTTGTCACCCAGTTTGCTGACCAGCCTCGCCGCCGCCTTCATCTACGCCGCTGCGACCCTCTATCAGGGCACCCGCCTGCGCCAGGGCGCCAAGGCGAACAAACGCCTGCTGGTCGGGCTCGGCGTAGTCGCCGTGATCGCCCACGCGGTGAGCCTGCTCACCCACCTGATGACCCCGATCGGCCTGGGCCTGGACTTTTTCAACGCCGCCAGCCTGATCGCCGTCGCCGTGATCGCCCTGACCCTGGTGGCCTGCTCGCGCATTCCGGTGGAAAACCTGCTGCTCCTGCTGTTTCCGCTGGGCCTGCTGACGGTGCTGCTGGCGCAGTTCGCGCCCTCGGGCACGGTGCAGATCATCGACGAGGAACCGGGGATCCTGGCGCATATCCTGCTGTCGATCCTGGCCTACGGCATGTTCACCATCGCGGTGTTCCAGGCGCTGCTCCTGCTGCTGCAGGACCGTCAGTTGAAAAACAAGCACCCTTCCGGGCTGATCCGCAACTTCCCGCCGCTGCAAACCATGGAAAGCCTGCTGTTCGGCTTCCTCTGGGCCGGCTGGAGCCTGTTGTCGCTGTCGCTGATCTCCGGCTGGCTGTTCGTCGAGAACCTGTTCGCCCAGCACCTGGTGCACAAGACCCTGCTGGCCTGCCTGGCCTGGGTGGTGTTCAGCGTGCTGCTGTGGGGGCGCAATCGTCTCGGCTGGCGCGGGCACAAGGCGATCCGCTGGACCCTGGCCGGTTTCTGCCTGCTGATGCTGGCCTATTTCGGCAGCAAGCTGGTCCGCGAATACATCCTGCACATCTGACGGGCACACAAGACCATGGACAACTTGCCCGCCGGGCCAATGCTCGCCGTATTGGCCCTGCTGATTCTCTGGTCGGCGCTGTTTACCGCCATTGAAGTCGCGCAGCAACAAATCGCCGCCCTGCGCCCGGCTTTACGCACGGGTGAAAAACCCACCGCCAGGATGAAGTTCCCCCGCGACAGCCTGATCCTGTGCAATACCCTGTGCCGGGTCGTGGTCGTGATCATCGGCACCCTGCTGTCAATCCTGGAGTGGGGCCAGCATGGGCCCTGGCTGGCCTGCCTCGGCGCCACGGTGTTGCTGCTGGTCTTCGCCGACTACCTGCCGCGCCTGCTCGCCGTCCGTTATCCCGAACCGATCCTGGCCACCGGCAATGCCCTGCTGGGCATTCCGCTGAAGATCCTCTACCCCGTGGCCTGGCTGCTCAACGGCATCGCCCAGTTGCTGCTGCGGCCCTTTATCAGCAAGGCCGGCACGGTCAAGCAGAGCGATGAAGACCAGCCGCCCCTCGATCCGGAAGATGAACCGGAGCACCCGCCACGCAGCCCGTCGCTGTCGAGTATCAAGGCGCTGGACAACATCACGGTCAACGACATCCTGGTACCGCGCAGCGAAGTGGACGGGATCAACCTCGACGACTCCATCGAGGAAATCACCGCGCAGTTGCTGAAGAACCGCCGTACCCGCCTGCCGGTGTTCCACAACGATATCAACCAGGTCGAGGCGGTGATCAATACCCGCCAGATCCTCAATCTGCTGTTCGATGCCAACCTCACCAAAGCCGCCCTGCTCGCCGCCTGCCACGAACCGTACTTCGTCCCGGAAAGCACGCCGCTGCAACTGCAACTGCTGAATTTCCACAAGCAGCAACGGCGCCTGGGCATGGTGGTGGACGAATACGGCGAGGTGCTGGGCATCGTCACCCTGGAAGATATCCTGGAAGAAATCGTTGGCGAGTTCGAAAGCGAGCACAGCCTCGACAACCCGCACATCCACCCCCAGCCCGATGGCCGGCTGGTGATCGAAGGGGCCGCGTCGATTCGCGAACTGAACAAGAGCCTGGGCTGGCACCTGCCCAGCGACGGCCCGAAAACCCTCAACGGTCTGGTGACCGAAGCCCTGGAAACCATCCCGGAGAGCGCCGTGTGCCTGAAGATCGGCCGCTACCGCCTGGAAATCCTCGAGACCGAGGACAATCGGGTCAGCCGGGTGCTGGTCTGGCACACCAGTTCGGTCCCGGTTGCGCCTTGATACAGCCTGCCCCCTTGTTTGATCGATAGACGCATTCCTATAATCGGGCGGGCTTATCCAGCCCCGCCGGAACGCCCGCTTACCCGCACCTGGCCTCCTCCGGCCAGCAATGCCTTGTCATGAATCCGCCGCCGACACTCACAGCCTGTCGCGCCGGAACCAGCCCTTATCCCTGGGCCTTCAATACTAATAATTCGCACGCGCAAGACTTTCAGGGACGCCCGCAATGACCTCCAGCAGCACCTTTGACACCGCCACGCCGAGCAAACCGCTGAATTCGACCTCGAGAGTGGCGACCGCCAGCTTTATCGGCACGGCCATCGAGTTCTACGACTTCTACGTCTATGCTACCGCCGCCGCCCTGGTGATCGGGCCGGTGTTTTTCCCGCAGACCGACGGCACCGCGCAGATGCTCTCGGCCTTCCTGACCTTCGGTATCGCCTTCCTCGCCCGCCCGCTGGGCTCGATCCTGTTCGGCCACTTCGGTGATCGCATCGGGCGTAAATCGACGCTGGTCGCTTCGCTGCTGCTGATGGGTGTCTGCACCACGCTGATCGGCGTGCTGCCCGGCTATGCGACCATTGGCGCCTGGGCGCCGATCCTCTTGTGCCTGCTGCGCTTCGGCCAGGGCCTGGGGCTTGGCGGCGAATGGGGCGGGGCCGCGTTGCTGGCGACCGAAAACGCCCCCGCAGGCAAGCGCGCCTGGTTCGGCATGTTTCCGCAACTGGGCCCGTCCATCGGTTTTCTCGCCGCGAATGGCTTGTTCCTGATCCTGGCCATGACCTTGAGCGATGAACAGTTCCGTTCCTGGGGCTGGCGCATTCCGTTCCTGCTCAGCGCCGCGCTGGTGATGGTCGGCCTGTATGTGCGCCTCAAGCTCGAGGAAACGCCGATTTTCACCAATGCCGTGGCCCGCCAGGAACGGGTGAAGATGCCGTTGGTCGAGCTGTTCAGCCGCTATTGGGCTCCGGTGCTGCTCGGTTCGCTGGCGATGGTGGTGTGTTACGCACTGTTCTATATTTCGGCGGTGTTTTCCCTGAGTTATGGCGTGGCCAACCTTGGCTACAGTCGCGAGACTTTCCTGGGACTGCTGTGTTTTGCCGTATTGTTCATGGCCGCGGCCACGCCACTGGCGGCCTGGGCCAGCGACCGTTTCGGACGCAAGCCGGTGCTGATCCTGGGCGGGGTGCTGGCGCTGTTGTCCGGTTTCACCATGGAGCCGTTGCTGGGCCATGGCTCGACCACCGGCGTCGCCCTGTTCCTGTGCCTTGAGCTGTTTCTGATGGGGATTACTTTCGCGCCGATGGGGGCATTGCTGCCGGAGCTGTTTCCGACCCACGTGCGTTATACCGGCGCATCGGCGGCGTATAACCTGGGCGGCATCGTCGGGGCCTCGGCGGCACCGTTCTTTGCCCAGAAGCTGGTGGCGATGGGCGGTTTGAGTTGGGTCGGCGGGTATGTATCAGGGGCGGCGGCGTTGAGCCTGATTGCGATTTTCTGCTTGAAGGAAACGCGCTACAACGATTTGAACAAGGTGGCCTGAAGATCGGCGCCACTTCTGCGCCAAGCACGATTATTGAGCCGGCTTGCTGGCGATGGCATCCTTGAGATCAATGCAGCACTCAAGGGCCTCTTCGCGGGCAAGCCCTGCTCCTACAGTTCAGTGGTGAACGCGGATTGTGCGCAGGGCACAAATCCGCGCTCGTCAGCGTGCTTACAGCTCTACCACAACCGCCTGAGCAGCACGGGTCGCCTTGGCCCGCGCCGCTTCGATCGACTCGTCCCGCGCCAACGCCACGCCCATGCGGCGCTGGCCGTTGACTTCCGGCTTGCCGAACAGGCGCAAGGCGGTATCCGGCTCGCTCAACGCCGCACCGAGGTTGGCGAACGCGGTCTGGGTCGACTGCCCTTCCACCAGGATCACCGCCGACGCCGACGGGCCGAACTGACGGATCAACGGGATCGGCAAGCCGAGAATCGCCCGGGCATGCAGCGCAAACTGCGACAGGTCCTGGGAAATCATGGTCACCATGCCGGTGTCATGAGGACGCGGCGAGACTTCGCTGAACCACACCTGGTCGCCCTTGATAAACAACTCGACGCCAAACATCCCGCGCCCACCCAGGGCCTCGGTCACCGCCTTGGCGACCCGCTCCGACTCGGCCAGGGCCAACGGGCTCATGACCTGCGGCTGCCAGGACTCCTGATAGTCACCCTTCTCCTGACGGTGGCCGACCGGCGCGCAGAAGGTGGTGCCACCCACATGACGAACGGTCAGCAGGGTGATTTCGTAGTCGAAGTCGATAAAGCCCTCGACGATCACCCGGCCTTTACCGGCACGCCCGCCTTCCTGGGCGTAGTCCCAGGCCTTCTGCACGTCGTCGACGCTGCGCAGCAGGCTCTGGCCCTTGCCCGAAGAACTCATCACCGGCTTGACCACGCAAGGGAAGCCCAGATCCGTAACGGCCTGGCTGTAGGCCTCGAAGGTGTCGGCGAAGTGGTACGGCGAGGTCGGCAGCTGCAACTCTTCGGCGGCCAGGCGACGGATGCCTTCACGGTTCATGGTCAGTTGCGCGGCACGGGCGGTCGGCACCACGGTGAAGCCTTCGGCTTCCAGTTCCACCAGGGTGGCGGTGGCGATGGCTTCGATTTCCGGAACGATGAAATGCGGCTTCTCGGCCTCGATCACCGCCCGCAGGGCCGCGCCGTCGAGCATATTGATCACGTGGCTGCGATGGGCCACCTGCATGGCCGGCGCATCGGCGTAACGGTCAACGGCGATCACTTCGACGCCCAGGCGTTGCAACTCGATCACCACTTCCTTGCCCAGCTCACCACAGCCACAGAGCAATACGCGGGTCGCGGTCGACGACAGTGGAGTTCCGATACGGGTCATTTCAGGTCCTCAAGGAAGCGGAATCAACGACGGCGCCTGGACAATCAGGCACCTGTCGGGAAGAAAGGCCGGCATTTTACATGAACTGAGCGGGACATGAACCGAACGGGCCTGACTTCAGCTGGAAAGCGCCGCCTTGCGCATCCGCCAGGCCATGGCCAGCCAGACGCAGGTCACCCCGGCGAATTTCGAGCCCAGGGCGGTGAGGATCACCCCCGGGGTCAGCGCGCCGATCAGGCCGAAGAAGATAAAGGTGTCCAGCGGGATGCTGAGGGCCGAACTTATCCACAGGCGATCGTGCAGCGGGCGCTTGGTGATGCTGAAGACCAGCCAGTCGATGCATTCGGAGATGGCGAAGGCGGTGGCGCTCGCCAGGGCGATGGCCGGCTCGGAGGTGAAGTAGGACAGCAGCAGCGCCGCGATCATCGCGACAATCGCGCCGTGACCGAAGCGGGTCTGGACCATGTCCCGCAGGATAAATACCAGTCCGCCCCAGGCGGACCAGATAATGTCCAGGTGCGGCGCCGCGGAGAAGGCGAAATTGATCAGTACGACGCTGGCGATGTAGGCGAGAAGAAAGAGCATGGAGTGCAGACGACCTTGTCTATGAGCCCTACAGGGTACTTCAGCCACCGCACGGGGCCAAGCTCAAGACTTTGTCGGGATCCACAGCAAGCCGCTGGCCTTGGCCCGCCCATGACAACGCGCCAGCACCTCGCGGCGCTCGTTGTTGTCCATGCGGCTCCAGCGGGTGATCTCCTCGACCGTACGCTGGCAACCAATGCAGATGTCCTGTTCGTCCAGCGCGCAGACACTCACACAAGGCGAGGCCACCGGACGTTCCGGCGTGCTCATGCTTCGTCAACCGCCAGGTCGCGGGCATAACGCTGGGCGTTGTGCACATAGTGGGCGGCGCTGGCTTCGAGCATTTTCTTCTGCGCCTCGGTCAACTCGCGGACCACCTTGCCCGGCGAGCCCATCACCAGCGAACCGTCGGGGATTTCCTTGTTCTCACCGATCAACGCATTGGCGCCGATGATGCAGTGCTTGCCGATCTTCGCGCCGTTGAGGATCACCGCGTTGATACCGATCAGGCTGTAGTCGTCCACCGTGCAGCCATGGAGCATCGCGTTATGACCGATGGTCACCCCGGTGCCGATGGTCAGCGGATAGCCCATGTCGGTATGCATCACCGTGCCATCCTGGACATTGCTGTTGCGGCCGATCAGGATCAGTTCGTTGTCGCCTCGCAACACCGCGTTGAACCAGACACTGGCGCCCTCCTCCAGCCGGACCTTGCCGACCAGGGTCGCATTGGGCGCCACCCAGCTCTGCGGATGCGTCTCGACCCGGGCATCGCCCAGACGGTATTTCATAGGGTTGTCCTCAAGGCTCACGACCACCTGAACGGCGGCTCTAGATGTTGATAAAACGTTCCGGGGGATTGTGCAGGCTGATCCGGGCGTCATACAACAGGTTGACCAGCTCGACGATCATGATCGCCGTCAGCCCCCAGATCTTGTACTCGCCAAAACGGTAGCTGGGCACGTACCAGCTGCGGCCCTGGTAGTCGATGCGATGGGTATGCTCACGCGGGTCCTGGCGGAAAAACTCCAGCGGCACATTGAACACCGCGGCGATCTCGGCGTCATTGGCCCGATAGTCGACAAAATCCGGCACCACCCCGACGTAAGGCGTGACCTTGATGCCGTGCAGGGAGATCAACGGGCTGAGGGGCCCGATGATTTCCACCAGACCCGGCGGCAGGCCGATTTCTTCTTCGGCTTCGCGCAGGGCGGTGAAAATCAGGTCCGGATCCTCCGGATCACGGCGCCCGCCGGGAAAGGCCACTTCGCCGCCGTGGGTCGACAGACCGCTGGCGCGCAGGGTCAGCACCAACTCCGGTTCGTCACTGCGGGTAATAGGCACCAGTACCGCCGCCTCGGGAAAACGACGGTCCGTTTCCAGGGGGCGGGGCGTATGGCTGCTTATCCGTCGAAGTAACTCATCCAGCATGGCTGATCTCGATTTGCGACTTACCCGGCATCATGCACCAAAAGAAGTGACTGGCCCAAGTCCCGGACGTTGCCATGTCGCGAAAGCACAACTTGCCGACAGACCGCCACCCACGCGAAGATAGGCGCATTGCCAAGAGAATCCAGCATGAAGTTCTGTAGCCATTGCGGCAAACCGGTGAGTCAACGCATACCCGAGGGCGACACGCGCCTGCGCTTCGTCTGCGACCACTGCGACACCATTCATTACCAGAACCCCAATATCGTCGCCGGCTGCCTGCCGGTCTGGGGCACCCAGGTCCTGCTCTGCCGCCGTGCCATCGAGCCGCGCCGGGGTTACTGGACCTTGCCCGCCGGTTTTATGGAAAACGGTGAGACCGTGGAACAGGCCGCTCGCCGGGAAACCCTGGAAGAGGCTTGCGCGCAGGTGCGCAACCTGAGCATCTATACGTTGATCGACGTGCCGCATATCAACCAGGTACATGTGTTCTACCGTGCCGAACTGGTGGACCTGGAATTTGCCGCCGGCGAAGAAAGCCTGGAAGTACGGCTGTTCGAAGAACACGAGATCCCCTGGTCCGAACTGGCGTTCAGGACCGTCGGACGGACCCTGGAATGCTTCTTCGCCGACCGCCCGAACCAGCAATACCCGGTTCGCAGCGAAGCCGTGCCGCCCATGGCGCCACGCGGCAACGCCCAATAACCCGAAATCAGAAACGCTTCACCTTCAGGGATACCGTTTTAATGCGCTGGTTGTTAGTCGTCTTCTGCCTGTCGTTCGCCGCTCTGTCCCAGGCCTCCGCCGCCGACCCGCTGGCCGGCAAAATCATCGAGAAAGTCCTGATCCTCAAGTCCGCCCATCAGTTGCAACTGATCAGTGATGGCAAACCCCTGAAGACCTACCGTATTTCCCTGGGTCGAAATCCCAAGGGCCAGAAACTCATCGCCGGCGACCGGCGCACGCCCGAGGGCTTCTATTGGGTGGACTGGCGCAAGACCAGCGACAAATACAACCTGTCGATGCACCTGTCCTACCCCAATATCAGCGACTCGGCCCGCGCCCGCCGTGAAAACGTGGACCCCGGCGACATGATCATGATCCACGGCACCCCGGATTCCGAGGACTACCCGGAACAGCTGTTCCACACCCTGGACTGGACCGACGGCTGCGTGGCCATGCGCAACGTCGATATGCGCGAGGTCTGGAACCTGGTCAAGGACGGCACCCTGGTGGAAATCCGCCCCTGAGCCGAACCACCCTGATACCACTGACTCAAACAACGCCCGTCATGCTCCCCATGATGGGCGTTTTTATTGCACTCTCACGAAACCACTGGCATTGACATGGTATTCAAGTGGTATTACTTTCATCACCACTGTCCGAGTGCAAAATTTCCAACAAACGCACAGGAAAAATCCTACATGAACGACATCCTCGCCCTGCGACCCGACGAGTCCCAGCCGACGCCGCTCTACCTGCAACTGGCGCGCAACCTGGAAGCGGCGATCCATGCCGGCCAGTGGAAAGCCGAACAGGCATTGCCCTCGGAGCGCAACCTGAGCGAACTGTTGAGCATTTCCCGGGTCACCGCGCGCAAGGCCCTGGAGGTCCTCCTGGAACAAGGGCTGATCCGCCGCAGCCAGGGCTCCGGGACCTTTATCACCCCACGCCTGGAACAACCCCTTTCCCGCCTGTCGAGTTTCAGCGAACGGCTGCGGGCCAAGGGTTTTGTCCCCGGCTCGCGCTGGCTGGAACGCGAGATCGCCCTGCCGAGCCATGAGGAACTGATCCGCCTGGCCCTGTCGCCACGGGACCAGGTCACCCGGCTCAAGCGCCTGCGCACCGCCGACGATACCGTCATGGCCATCGAGATGAGCACCCTGCCCGCCGCCCTGCTGCCCGACCCCGAGGCCGTCGGCGATTCGCTCTACGCCTTCCTCGACAGCATCGGCCGTCCGGTGGTGCGGGCCCTGCAACATATTCGCGCGATCAACGCCTCGACCGAATTCGCCGCGCTGGTGGGCATCGAGCCCGGTACCGCGATGCTGCTGATGACCCGGGTCGGCTACCTCGAGGACAACACCCCCATCGAGCTGACCGACACCTACTGCCGTAACGATTACTACGACTTCGTCGCCGAACTGCGGCGTTAGCCTGTTCAGAGAGCCTGCCATGTCCGAAGACAACATTCTCACCCCGCAAGGCTGGATTCGCGGCCGCCTGCTGCACCAGCACGGCAAGGTCACGCAGATCGAGGGCACGCCCTGCGATCCGAGTGAAAACGACCTGCCGTACCTGCTGCCCGGTTTTATCGATCTGCACGTCCACGGCGGCGGCGGCAAGGACATCATGCAGGGTGGCGACGCCTTCGAGACCATCGCCCGCACCCACCTGCGCTTCGGCACCACCTCGCTGCTGGCCACCACCATGACCGCGCCGCCCGAGGAAATCAGCGCGATCCTCGGCCAACTCGGGGTCTATTGCGAACAGCGCCAGCCCGGTACCGCCCGGGTCCTCGGTGTGCATCTGGAAGGTCCGTTCATCAACCCCGGCAAGCTGGGGGCGCAGCCGAACTTCGCCCATACGGCGGTCAGCGCCGAAATCGAGGACTACCTGCGCCTGGCACCGATCCGGGTGATTACCATCGCCCCGGAAATCGCCGGCCACGCGCCGTTGATCCGCGACCTCAGCTCACGGGGCATCCGCATGCAGATCGGCCATACCCTGGGCAGCTACGAAGAAGGTGTCGCCGCCCTCGAGGCCGGGGCCACCAGCTTCACCCACCTGTATAACGCCATGAGCCCGCTGCATCACCGCGAGCCCGGCATCGTCGGCGCCGCCCTGGCCCACGCCCGCTACGCCGAACTGATCCCGGACCTGCTGCATGTGCACCCCGGGGCCATGCGCGTGGCCCTGCGCTCGATTCCCTGCCTGTATTGCGTCACCGACTCCACGGCGGCGGCCGGCATGCCGGACGGCGAGTACAAGCTGGGCAGCCACACCGTGACCAAATGCCTGGGCGGCGTACGCCTGGCCGATGGCACCCTGGCCGGCAGCACCCTGACCATGGACCAGGCCCTGCGCAACCTGGTGAAGATCGGCCTGCCCCTGGCCGAAGCCTCGCAACGCCTGTCGCAATTCCCCGCCGACTACCTTGGCCTGCCCGAGCGCGGACGCCTGCAAACCGGCAGTTGGGCCGACTGCGTGCGCCTGGACCGTTCACTGACACTGACCTCGATCATGGTCGAAGGAGAAGTCCATGACTTCCAGAATGCTTGAAGAGGCACTGTCGGCCCACGAGGCGGTCAGCCGCCAGTTGCAGCAGCTCGATACCCGGCTGATGGCCCTCGGCACCCGGCTGCGCGAGCAACCGCCACAGGTGGTGATGACCGTCGCCCGTGGCAGCTCCGACCATGCCGCCAGCTACTTCGCCTATATCGCCATGCAGCAGACCGGCGTCCCGGTGGCCTCCCTGCCGATGTCGGTGGTGACCCTGCAACACTCGCCGTTGCAGGTCAGCGGCCAGGCGGTACTGGCCTTTTCCCAGTCCGGCCAGAGCCCTGATCTGGTGGACAGCCTGTGCCTGCTGCGCGAACGCGGTGCCTTGACGGTGGCCCTGGTCAACGCGGCGGACTCGCCGCTGGAAGCCGCCTGCGAATATACGATCCCGCTGCTGGCCGGACCGGAACAAAGCGTGGCCGCGACCAAGAGTTTTATCGCCACCCTCAGCGCCAGTGCGCGGCTGCTCGGCCATTGGCACCAGGACCCGGCCTTGCTCGCCGCCACGGAGGCCCTGCCGGAAGGCCTGCGCCAGGCCGCGACCCGCGACTGGAGCAAGGCCATCGAGACCCTGCGCGATTGCGAACGGTTGATGGTGATCGGCCGTGGCGCCGGTTTCGCCATCGCCCAGGAAGCGGCGCTGAAATTCAAGGAAACCTCGGCGATCCAGGCCGAAGCCTTCAGCAGCGCGGAAGTCCGCCACGGCCCCATGGCCCTGATCGACGCCGGCTACCCGTTGCTGGTCTTCGCCCCACGGGGTGCCGAACAGGCCGGGCTGCTCAAGCTCGCCGCCGAGATGCGCCAGCGCGGGGCCCGGGTGCTGCTGGCCGCGCCGCCGGACGTGGCCGAACGCGACCTGGACCTGTGTTGCGCCGAGCACCCGGCCCTCGACCCGATCCTCGCGATCCAGAGTTTCTACGTGATGGCCGCCCACCTGGCCGTGGCCCGTGGCATGGACCCCGACCAACCGCGCCACCTGAGCAAAGTCACCCGTACCCACTGACGAGTACAGCGCCATGCATAACAAGAACAACATCACCCTCAGCGCCCCGCTGAGCGGCCCCGTGTTCCCGCTTGTCGAGGTCGACGATGCGGTATTCGCCAGCGGCGCCATGGGTCCGGGGCTGGCCATCGACCCGCTCAACGATTGCCTGCATGCGCCCTGTGCCGGCGAGATCATTCATATCGCCCGAACGCGGCACGCCCTGACCCTGCGCGCCGACAACGGCGCCGAACTGCTGCTGCACCTGGGCCTGGACACGGTCGAACTGCAAGGCGAAGGTTTTGCCCTGCTGGTCGAGACCGGCGCCCGGGTGCAGGACGGCCAGGCCTTGCTGCGGATCGACCTGGACCGGGTGGCGCGCCAGTGCAAAAGCCTGGTGAGCCTGGTGGTCCTGACCAACGCCGAACATTACGACCTGGAGCCCGTGGCCCAGGGCCAGGTCAAGGTCGGTGAGCCCTTGCTGCGAATCGTCCCGCGCCAGAACGCCGAACAGCAGGCCCCTACCCCGATGACGGACACCGACGAAGTCCGCGGCAGCGCCCGGGTCGCCCATCACGGCGGCCTGCATGCACGTCCGGCGGCCTTGCTGCGCCAGACCGCGCAGGGCTTCAATTGCAGCGCGCGCCTGCATCTGGGCGATAAATCCGCCGCCCTCGATAGCCTGATCGGCATCATGGGCCTCAGCGTCGGCGAACAGCAGGAAGTGCAGATCAGTTGCCAGGGGCCGGACCGCGAAGCGGCACTGCTGGCCCTGCTGAAGGTGCTGCGCACGCCTTTGAACGATGCACACCATTCGGCACCACCACCGCTGCAGACGGCGGCGCCGCAACCGAACGAAGACGGCGTTCTCCAGGGCGTGTGCGCCTCGCCCGGCCTGGTCAGTGGCCCGCTGGTACGCCTGGCCGCCATCAGCCTGGCGCCGGACGCCGGCCAGCACAACGCCGATGAACAACTGCAAGCGCTGGACGCCGCCCTGGAAAAGGTCCGCTCGGATATCCACGGCACACTGTTACAGGCCCGCCAGCGCAAGGCCGTCGAAGAAGAAGCGATCTTCAACGCCCATCTCGCCCTGCTCGAAGACCCCGTGCTACTGGATGCCGCCAGCCATGCCATCGAAGCCGGCCAGGCGGCCAGCCACGCCTGGGACCAGTCGATCGAAGCGCAATGCCAGGTCCTGCTCAATCTCGGCAATCCACTGCTGGCCGAGCGCACCAACGACCTGCGCGACCTCCGGCAACAGGTGTTGCGGGCCCTGCTGGGTGAAGCCGCGCACTACGACCTGCCGCCCGGCGCTATCGTCGCCGCGCAGGAACTGACCCCCTCGGACCTGCTGCTGCTCAGCCAGCAACAGGTCGCCGGGCTGTGCATGGCCGCTGGCGGTGCGACCTCCCACGTGGCGATCCTCGCCCGCAGCAAGGGCCTGCCCTGCCTGGTCGCGCTAGGGAGCGGGCTGCTGGACATCGCGCCCGGCCAGGTGGTGGTCCTCGACGCCGGCCAGGGCCGCCTCGAACCGAGCCCCGATGCGGCCCGCCGCGAAGGCGTCGCCCTGGCCCACGGGCAACAGCAACTGCGCCGCCAGCAACAACACTCCCAGGCCCAGTTGCCGGCCGACACCCTCGATGGCCTGCGCATCGAGGTCGCGGCCAATGTCGCCTCGGCCGCCGAAGCCGGCGAGGCCCATTCACACGGTGCCGATGGCGTCGGCCTGTTGCGCACCGAGTTCCTCTTCGTCGACCGTCGCAGCGCGCCGGATCAGGAGAAACAACGCAGTGCCTACCAGGGCGTACTCGATGCCATGGGCTACCGACCGGTGATCATCCGCACCATCGATGTCGGTGGCGACAAGCAGCTCGACTACCTGCCGCTGCCGATGGAAACCAATCCGGTGCTGGGCCTGCGGGGCATCCGCCTGGGCCAGGCCCAGCCGGAACTGCTCGACCAGCAACTGCGCGCCCTGCTGCAGGTCAGCCCGCTGCAACGCTGCCGGATCCTGTTGCCGATGATCAGCGAAGTCGACGAACTGCTGCAGGTGCGCCAGCGTCTGGATGAGCTGGCCACTGAGATGGGACTCAACCTGCGCCCGGAACTGGGGGTGATGATCGAAGTGCCTTCCGCCGCCCTGCTGGCCGAACAACTGGCCGAGCACGCGGACTTCCTGTCCATCGGCACCAACGACCTGTCGCAATACACCCTGGCCATGGACCGCGACCACGCCGGCCTCGCCGCCCGGGTCGATGCCCTGCACCCGGCCCTGCTGCGGCTGATGGCCCAGACCTGCGCCGGGGCCGCCCTGCATCAGCGCTGGGTCGGGGTCTGCGGCGCGCTGGCCTCCGATCCGCTGGCAACCCCGGTGCTGATCGGCCTGGGGGTCACCGAGCTGTCCGTGAGTACCCCGCAAATTGGCGAAATCAAGGCGCGGGTCCGCGACCTGGATGCCGCCGAATGTCGGCGGATCGTGCCGTCGCTGCTGCAACTGGGCAGCGCCGCGAAAGTCCGTGAAGCCTGTCGCCAACACTGGCCCCTGGGCTGATTGATCCAGCGCCTGCATACAACAACAAGAAGGAGACACGTCATGTACCAGTTCTTCATCGAAGGTCTGCAACGCCTGGGACGGGCGTTGATGCTCCCCATCGCCATCCTGCCGATAGCCGGCCTGCTGTTGCGCCTGGGTGATACCGACCTGCTGAACATCGCGATCGTCCACGATGCCGGCAACACCATCTTCGCCAACCTGGCGCTGATCTTCGCCATCGGCATCGCCGTGGGTTTCGCCCGCGACAACAACGGCACCGCCGGGCTGGCCGGGGCCATCGGTTACCTGGTGCTGATCGCCACCCTCAAGGTGCTCGATGCAAGCATCAACATGGGCATGCTCGCCGGGATCATCAGCGGCCTGCTGGGCGGTGCGCTGTACAACCGCTTCAAGGACATCAAGCTGCCGGAGTACCTGGCGTTCTTCGGCGGGCGACGCTTCGTGCCGATTGTCACCGGGTTCTCGGCGGTGGGCCTGGGGGTGGTGTTCGGCTTTATCTGGCCGCCGATCCAGAGCGCCATCAACAGCCTCGGCCTGCTGATGGTCGAGAGCGGCAGCCTCGGCGCCTTTGTCTTCGGCGTCTTCAACCGGCTGCTGATCGTCACCGGCCTGCACCACATCCTCAACAATATGATGTGGTTCGTGTTCGGCAGCTACACCTCGCCCGAGACCGGGCTGGCGGTGACCGGCGACCTGGCGCGTTACTTCGCCGGCGACCCGAAGGCCGGACAGTTCATGACCGGGATGTTTCCGGTGATGGTCTTCGGCCTGCCGGCCGCCTGCCTGGCGATGTACCGCAATGCCCTGCCGGAACGGCGCAAGCTGATGGGCGGGCTGCTGCTGTCGATGGCCCTGACCTCGTTCCTGACCGGGGTGACCGAGCCGATCGAATTCGCCTTCATGTTCCTTGCGCCGATGCTCTATGTGTTGCACGCCTTGTTGACGGGTCTGTCGATGGCGGTGACCAACGCGCTGAACATCCACCTGGGCTTTACCTTCTCCGGCGGCGCCATCGACATGGCCCTGGGCTGGGGCAAGTCGACCAACGGCTGGCTGGTGTTCCCGGTGGGGTTGGCCTATGCCCTGCTGTACTACTTCGTCTTCGATTTCTGCATCCGTCGTTTCGATTTGAAGACGCCCGGGCGCGAGAACATCGCCACTGCGACCGCCACCCGGATACTCAGCGAAAACCAGAGGGCCGCCGCTTATATCCAGGCCCTGGGCGGGGCGGCCAACCTGCTGACGGTCGGTGCCTGCACCACGCGCCTGCGGGTGGAGTTGCTGGACCGTGACAAAGCCCTGGACGCCGAACTGAAAAGCCTCGGGGCGATGGCGGTGGTCCGGCCGGGCCATGGCGGCAGCCTGCAAGTGGTGGTCGGGCCGTTGGCGGACAGCATTGCCGATGAGATTCGTTTGGCCTTGCCCGTAACCGGTTCGATCGATATCGCGGTGAGTAAGCCGGTGCGGGCCGAGTCGACAGCGATCAGTACGGAACAGCTCCAACAATGGCTGGACGCGCTAGGCGGAAAAGACAATGTGCTGGCATTGGAATGCGTGGCCCAGACTCGGCTGCGGGTGCAACTTGAGGATGGTCGACGGTTATCGGAGGCGGATCTGAAAACCCTGGGCTGCCAAGGCGTCAGTCAGGTGGAAGGTGGGACCTGGCATGTGCTGGTGGGGAATCCGGCCAGCGGAATCAGTGAAGCACTGGGGGCGCTATTGAACCGCCGGGAAACCTGTGCAGCGCCACTCTAGCTCCGCCGCTTGAGGTAGCGGCACCGCTGCGTTACCTCAAACTGCCTGGCTCCCCATGAATAGCGACTACCCAGCACCGGGACAAGAAGCGTTACAAGTCTGGGAGCCCGAAGGCAGCTATCGCACCCGTGACAATCTACACTCAACATTCACTCTGCGGATCGAGGCTCCGCTCAGCGCAGCTTTCTCCCGCGAAAGTGATGAAAGGTGTCACGTCGAAGAATGTGTAGTCATGACGTATGTGATTCGGCATGGCTTGACCGTTCTGGATGAGGCACAAAATCATGAAAAAAGATGGCGGTTTTCTTCGGACGACTGCGGTCGCGGCGGTAGTGTTGGCAGGCGCGTGGCTGCCGGGCAATGGCGCATGGGCGGCAGGAACACCCCAGGGCGACGAGGAGCCCTGGTATCAAGCCTGGCTTCAGGTCGCGGCGGATACCAGCGTACCGATCCGCGACACCCTGCCCTCCCTGCACTGGCGGACCGACATGGACACGCTCTATCGGGGCGACACCACGGATCAGGGGCTTGAGGCCTTCCAGGTCGGGCTCTTGCCCAAAGCCGTGAACTTCCCCGAGAACGAGTGGATGTACGACTGGTTCCGCCACGGGGCGGGGGCGGGAAAGTCGGTCTATAGCAGTACCACACGCAGTCAGCGGATCGCCCAGAGCTTCGCCAAGGAATGGGTGTTCGAGTTCAAGGCCCCCCATGGCATCGACCAGGAGAAATCCGGGGGACCTATTGTCAGCGAGGAAGAGATCAGCTTCCCGGGCGGGGTCAAGGGGCGCTTTATCAAGCAGGCGTGCAAGAAGAACGACGCGGCTGATTGCGTCCCGAACCAGGCCTACCGCGAACCCACCGGCCAGGAAAGCCGATTGGAGGTCGCGGCGATGTCCATCGACTGGAGCCAGGTGACGCCTCCAGAAGGACTGGCCTGGGTAACGAGCAATCAAACCCTCTGGGCGGTCGGCTCCTCGCTCATCAACCCCGTGCAAGGGGCTGAGGCGCTTGCCCATGGGTTGCGGGCCTGGAACTCGCAGGCACCGAATTTGCGATTGGGCAGCAACCCGGAGTCGCCGGTCTTCACCAACTCGATCGTTGTGGCGTTTCGCGACTATACCGCGGCCAGGAACTGGGCGGTCGCGGATGCGCAGAACGGCGGCTGGGTCTATGAAGTCAAGCCCAACAGCGTGGCGGTGGACCTTTCAGGGCCTAGTACTGGAGGGCGTGAAGGCGCCGTCGCGTTCATCGGCGGTATCAAGAGTGAGTTACTGCTAGGCGCGTGCCGATTCGAGAAAGGTGCGAGTCTGCCGGCCGAGTGCGTCGGCGAGAGAAAGATGCCTCCAGTGCAAAACTAGAAGGGTTTTCCAACTCATGGAAGCTGCGGCAATCCGCTGGAAACGGCCAATGCCCAGACAAGCAAAACCCGCCGAGGTGGCGGGTTTTGTGAAAGCGGTGAAACGGTCAGAAATCCGCTAATCGCCAGACTTCATAAGCCGGTGTTTCGTAGGGATGGCTCTGCTTCAGAGCCAGCACCACCGCCTCGATCAGGGCGTCCGCCACCACCAGCTCAACCTTCCACTCCTCCACCTGCTCGACCACACCAGTCTGCCCGAGAAACGGCTGGCTGCCGTCCAACGGGCGAAACTGGCCCTGGCCCAGCACCTGCCATGCACACTGGTCGTAAGCACCGATCCGCCCGCCTCCGGCGGCGAATACGGCACTCTTGACCTGTTCCACATGGCTCGGCGGCACGAAAAAGCTGAGCTTGTACATCGTGGCTTAGTTAACCCAGACGCGGGCGTTGCGGAACATACGCATCCACGGCGCGTCTTCGTTCCAGTCTTCCGAGCGCCAGGAGTTCTGCACGGCACGGAATACCCGCTCAGGGTGCGGCATCATGATGGTGACGCGACCGTCGCGGCTGGTCAGCCCGGTGATCCCGCGCGGCGAGCCGTTCGGGTTGGCCGGGTAGGTCTGGGTGACCTTGCCGTTGTTGTCGACGAAACGCATGGCCACGCAACCCGACAGGTCGGCTTGCAGCAAGGCTTCCTCGCTTTCGAACTCGGCATGGCCTTCGCCGTGGGCGATAGCAATCGGCATGCGCGAACCGGCCATGCCCTGCAGGAAGATCGAGTTCGACTCCTGGACCTGGACCATCGCCACCCGCGCTTCGAACTGCTCGGAGCGGTTACGGACGAAGTGCGGCCAGAATTCGCTGCCCGGAATCAGCTCGTGCAGGTTGGACATCATCTGGCAACCGTTGCACACGCCCAGGGTGAAACTGTCGGTGCGCTCGAAGAAGCCCTGGAAGGCATCGCGGGCACGGGCGTTGAACAGTGCCGACTTGGCCCAGCCTTCACCGGCGCCGAGTACGTCACCGTAGGAGAAGCCGCCGCAGGCAACCAGGCCCTTGAACTCGTTCAGGTCAACGCGGCCGGCGAGGATATCGCTCATGTGCACGTCGATGGCGTTGAAACCGGCACGGTCGAACGCCGCGGCCATTTCCACCTGGCCGTTGACGCCCTGCTCACGCAGCACGGCGACCTGTGGGCGAATGCCCTTCTTGATGTACGGCGCGGCGATGTCCTGGTTCACATCGAAGCTGGTCTTGTAGCTCAGGCCCGGATTGCCCTCGTCGAGCAGGACATCGAACTCCTGGTCGGCGCATTCGGCGTTGTCCCGCAGGCGCTGGATGCGATAGCTGGTTTCCGCCCACTGGCGCTGCAACAGGCGACGCTCGCCGGTGAAGACCGTCTCGCCGTCGAAGGTGATGCTGACTTCGCCGTTGTTCAACGGCTGGCCGATCACCGACACGCAGTCGCCCAGGCCGGCGGCGCTGAACTGCGCCAGCACGTCCGGGGTGGAGTCCTGGCGAACCTGGATCACCGCACCGAGTTCTTCGTTGAACAGGATGGCCGCGAGGTCGGCGGAGGTTTCCGCCAGGCCGTCGAGGTTCAGGTGCAGGCCGCAGTGACCGGCAAAGGCCATTTCCAGCACGGAGGTCAGCAGGCCGCCGTCGGAACGGTCGTGGTAAGCCAGCAGATGACCGTCGGCGTTGAGGCCCTGGATCACCGCGAAGAAGGCCTTCAGGTCTTCGGCGTCGTCGACGTCTGGAGCCTGCTTGCCGAGCTTGCCGTAGACCTGGGCGAGGATCGAGGCCCCCATGCGGTTCTGGCCACGGCCGAGGTCGACCAGGATCAGGTCGGTGGTGCCCTTGTCCATGCGCAGTTGCGGGGTCAGGGTCTGGCGGATATCGGTGACCGGGGCGAAACCGGTCACGATCAGTGACAGCGGCGAGGTCACGCTCTTGTCGGTGCCTTCGTCGTTCCAGCGGGTGGCCATGGACATGGAGTCCTTGCCCACCGGAATGGTCAGGCCCAGTTCAGGGCAGAGTTCCATGCCGACCGCCTTGACGGTGTCGTACAGACGGGCGTCTTCACCCGGATGGCCGGCAGCCGACATCCAGTTGGCCGACAGCTTGATATCGGACAGCTTGCCGATCCGCGAAGCGGCGATGTTGGTCAGGGTTTCGCCGATCGCCATGCGCCCGGAAGCCGGGGCGTTCAGCAGGGCCAGCGGCGTACGCTCGCCCATGGCCATGGCTTCACCGGTGTAGACGTCGAAGCTGGTGGCGGTCACGGCGACGTCAGCCACCGGCACCTGCCACGGGCCGACCATCTGGTCGCGGGAGACCAGGCCGGTAATGGTCCGGTCGCCGATGGTGATCAGGAAGCTCTTGCTCGCCACGGCCGGGTGATGCAGGACGCGCTCGACGCACTCGGCCAGGGCCAGGGTGCTCGGATCGAAATCGTCGCCCAGTTCGCTTTCGCGAACCGCCGAACGGTGCATGCGCGGGGCCTTGCCCAGCAGCACTTCCAGCGGCATGTCCACCGGGCTGTTGCCGAAGTGGCTGTCGGTGACGGTCAGTTGCGGCTCGGCAGTGGCCTCGCCGACCACGGCGAACGGGCAACGCTCACGCTCGCAGATGGCCTTGAAGCGTTCGAAATCCGCAGCGCCGACCGCCAGGACATAACGTTCCTGGGATTCGTTCGACCAGATTTCGTGCGGGGCCATGCCCGGCTCGTCATTGGGGATATTGCGCAGTTCGAAACGACCGCCGCGGTCGCCGTCGTTGACCAGTTCCGGGAAGGCGTTGGACAGACCGCCGGCACCCACGTCGTGGATAAAGCTGATGGGGTTCTTGTCGCCCAGTTGCCAGCAACGGTCGATGACCTCCTGGCAACGGCGTTCCATTTCCGGGTTTTCGCGCTGTACCGAAGCGAAATCCAGGTCCGCCGAGCTGGTGCCGGTGGCCATCGAGGAAGCCGCACCGCCCCCCAGGCCGATCAGCATCGCCGGGCCGCCGAGGACGATCAGCTTGGAGCCGACGACAATTTCGCCTTTCTGTACGTGCTCGGCGCGGATGTTGCCCATACCGCCGGCCAGCATGATCGGCTTGTGGTAACCGCGCACTTCGTCGCCACGCGGGGTGGTGATGGATTGCTCGAAGGTCCGGAAGTAGCCGGTCAGGGCCGGACGACCGAATTCGTTGTTGAACGCGGCGCCACCCAGTGGGCCTTCGATCATGATGTCCAGCGCGGTGACAATGCGCTCAGGCTTGCCGTACGGCACTTCCCACGGCTGTTCGAAGCCCGGGATCTGCAGGTTGGACACGGTGAAACCGGTGAGACCGGCTTTCGGCTTGGCGCCGCGACCGGTAGCACCCTCATCGCGGATCTCGCCGCCGGAACCGGTGGCTGCGCCCGGGAAAGGGGCAATCGCGGTCGGGTGGTTGTGGGTCTCGACCTTCATCAGGATGTGCACCGGCTCCTGCACCGCGCCGTACTGGCGGGTTTCAGGGTCCGGGAAGAAACGTCCGGCGACGTTACCGACGATCACCGAGGCGTTGTCCTTGTAAGCCGACAGAACGCCTTCGCTGTGCATCTGGTAGGTGTTCTTGATCATGCCGAACAGGCTTTTTTCCTGGCTCTGGCCGTCGATATCCCAACTGGCGTTGAAGATCTTGTGCCGGCAATGCTCGGAGTTGGCCTGGGCGAACATCATCAGTTCGATGTCGTGGGGGTTGCGCTTGAGGCCGTTGAACGCATCGACCAGGTAGTCGATCTCGTCTTCCGCCAGGGCCAGGCCCAGCTCGACGTTGGCTTTTTCCAGCGCGGCGCGACCGCCGCCCAGCAGATCGATGGCCGTCAGCGGCTTGGGCGCGGCATGGCTGAACAGACCGGCGGCCTCTTCCAGCTTGCCCAGCACGATCTGGGTCATGCGGTCATGCAGGACCGCGGCGATCAGCTCGGCTTCGGCTTCGCTGAACTGGCCAGCCACGTAGAAGGCAATACCGCGCTCCAGGCGCTGGACGTTCCCCAGGCCGCAGTTGCGGGCAATGTCGCTGGCCTTGCTCGACCAGGGCGAAATGGTGCCGAAACGCGGCAACACCAGAAACAGACGACCGGTCGGCTCCTGGACCGGCACGCTCGGGCCGTATTTCAGCAGGCGGGCCAGCACTTGCTGTTCGTCGCCAGTCAGCACGCCAGTCACTTCGGCGAAATGGGCGAACTCGGCATACAAACCACTGACAGCTGGAACTTTTTGGCTCAGTTGTTCAAGCAGTTTGCTGTGGCGAAAGGCGGAAAGGGCAGGAGCGCCGCGCAGGATCAACATCTTCGGGACAGCCTCGGGAAGGGGTGTGCTTTGAGGCCGTGCATTCTAGCCTAAACCGCCCGCGACGGCACCCGAAACGGCACGCTTGCCTCACAGCACATGCCTCTCAAGGTCTAATTACCCATTCCTACAGATCATTAGCATTATTCATCGCCACTATTTTATAAAGTTCATACACTCTCAAAAGCCTATTCCTACAGCCTCCAGCCATTCCCGGGGATCGCTAGCAGACCGGCGCGATTCTGTCGAGATATGGCGGCCGGGGTCCTTTGCGTATACTGCGCAGATGTTCTCCCCAACTGCTTTCCGCCCGCGCTGTGCCAGGTGGCTCATCGCAACCGGACTCTTCCTGATGCTCGGCGCCTGTGTTGATAAACCCAGCACACTCGAGCGCGTAAAGGAGGACGGCGTACTGCGGGTGATTACCCGCAACAGTCCGGCCACCTATTTCCAGGATCGCAACGGCGAAACCGGCTTCGAGTACGAGCTGGTCAAGCGCTTTGCCGATGACCTGGGGGTCAAGCTCGAGATCGAAACCGCGGACAACCTCGACGATCTGTTCAATCAGCTGGGCAAACCCAACGGTCCGGTGCTGGCGGCCGCCGGCCTGGTGAGCAGCGACCAGCGCAAGCTGCAGGCGCGCTTTTCCCATCCGTACCTGGAAGTCACCCCGCAGATCGTCTATCGCAATGGCCAGTCCCGCCCCACCACACCGGCCGACCTGGTGGGCAAACGCATCACGGTGCTCAAGGGCAGCAGCCATGCCGAACAACTCGCCGAGCTGAAAAAGCAGAATCCTGCGATTGAATACGAAGAGTCCGACGCGGTTGAAGTGGTCGACCTGCTGCGCATGGTCGACGAAGGTCAGATCGACCTGACCCTGGTGGATTCCAACGAAGTGGCGATGAACCAGGTTTACTTTCCCAACGTGCGGGTCGCGTTTGACCTCGGCGATGCCCGCAGCCAGCGCTGGGCGGTGGCCCCTGGCGAAGACAACAGCCTGCTCAACGAGATCAACGCCTACCTCGACAAAGTGCAGCAGAACGGCACCCTGCAACGCCTGAAAGATCGCTATTACGGGCATGTCGATGTATTGGGGTACGTCGGCGCCTATACCTTTGCCCAGCACCTGCAGCAGCGGCTGCCCAAGTACGAGAAACATTTCCGCGCGTCGGCCAAGGAAGAAAAAGTCGACTGGCGGTTGTTGGCGGCCATCGGTTATCAGGAATCGCTGTGGCAGCCGGGGGTCACCTCCAAGACCGGCGTGCGCGGCCTGATGATGCTGACCCAGAGCACGGCCCAGGCCATGGGCGTGTCCAATCGTCTGGATGCACGACAGAGCATCAGTGGCGGGGCCAAGTACCTGGCGTATATGAAGGATCAGTTGGACGAGCAGATCGAAGAGCCGGACCGCACCTGGTTTGCCCTGGCGGCGTATAACGTCGGCAGCGGTCATCTGGACGATGCGCGCAAGCTCGCCGAGAAGGAAGGCCTGAACCCGAACAAGTGGCTGGACGTGAAGAAGATGCTGCCGCGCCTGGCGCAGAAGCAGTGGTACAGCAAGACCCGCTACGGTTATGCGCGGGGCGGCGAGCCGGTGCATTTCGTCGCCAACATCCGCCGTTACTACGACATCCTGACCTGGGTAACCCAGCCGCAGCTGGAAGGCAGCCAGGTGGTGGACAGCAACCTGCATGTGCCGGGCGTGGACAAGACCAAGCCGACCGAGCAGCCGTCACAGCTCTAGCCAGCTGCCAGCCTGTGCTATTTGTAGCGCGCTCACGGGCCTCTTCGCGGGCAAGCTCCGCTCCCACAGTTTGACCGCGTCCCCCCTGTGGGAGCGGAGCTTGCCCGCGAAGAGGCCGGAACAGGCGCAACAAAACTCCAGGTTGCGCCGCGATATGAAGTGCCCAGCCCTCAAGCCTTGGGCGCAGCCGCCAGAATCAGCTCTTTCATCTCCACCACCGCTGCCTTGAATCCGACGAACAGCGCATGGGCCACCAGCGCATGGCCGATGTTCAGCTCATTGATCCCCGGAATCGCCGCCACCGCCTCGACGTTGTGGTAATGCAGGCCATGCCCGGCATTGACGATCAGGCCCTGGGCCACGCCAAACGCCACGCCATCGGCAATCCGCTTCAGCTCTTCGGCAACTTCGGCCGGCGTATGGGCATCGGCATAACGTCCTGTGTGCAACTCGATGGCCGGTGCCCCGACACGCTTGGCCGCGGCAATCTGACGCTCGTCGGCATCGATGAACAGCGATACTTCGCTGCCGATCTTGCCCAGGCGCTCCACCGCCGCCCTGATCCGCTCCTCCTGCCCCGCCACGTCCAGGCCACCTTCGGTGGTCAGCTCCTGACGGGTTTCCGGCACGAGGCAAATATGTGCCGGCCGAATGCGCTCGGCAAACGCCATCATCTCTTCGGTCACGCCCATCTCGAAGTTCATCCGCGTCTGCAACACATCCTTGAGCAGCAGCACATCGCGCTCCTGGATGTGCCGGCGGTCTTCACGCAGGTGCACGGTGATGCCGTCGGCGCCCGCCTCTTCGGCATCCAGCGCAGCCTTGACCGGATCAGGATAACGCGTGCCCCGGGCCTGACGCAGGGTGGCGACGTGGTCGATGTTCACGCCGAGAAGGATACGAGTGCTGGTGCTCACGGAAAGACTCCTGAAGAGTGGAAGATTCGGTGCACAGCATACACGTCAGTCGTGGCCTGTACGGCCAGTTCTGTGTGTCGAGTGTGGATGCCGAGGGTTCACCGGGGATCACTGAAGCCGCCAACCAAACCTCGGCCCTGTCGCCAATGAGCCCGCCCTCAGGGCTTGCGAAACAACTCGCGACTGACCAGCGGCTTGCCGCCCAGGTGCACTGCCAGAGCCTGGCGCATCAGGCGCTTGGCCGCCGACAAGGCGCCCACCGCCGTCCAGTCGGCCTCGGCCATGGCCAGCAGCTCGGTGCCCTGGAACAGACCCGGTTGCAACAGGTAGACCCGCTCCAGGCCGGCATCCACTTGCAGGCGGTACAAGCCATCCGCCGCCAGCGGTTCGCCGTGAATATCCTGGTCCAGGGAAAAGCCATAACCGAGGTCGTCCAGCAGCCGCCATTCAAAGGAGCGCAACAGCGGTTCGAGGGGGCGGCCTTCGGCCAGGGCCAGCAGGGTCGCGGCGTAATGATCAAAGACCGCGGGGTGCGGGTCTTCGGCCGGGAGCAGGCGGATCAACAGTTCATTGAGGTAGAGACCGCTGAACAGGGCCTCGCCAACCAGCCAGGTGGCGACACCGGCGCTTTCCATCCGACCGACGTTCTTCAGTTCGCCGCGACCGCGAAATTCCACTTCGAGGGGCACGAAGGGCCGTGCCAGGGTCCCGGCCTTGCCCCGCGCACTGCGCAGCACGGCACGCAGCCGACCTTGCGGGGTGATGAAGTCCACCAAGGCGCTGTTTTCGCGATAGGCACGGGAGTGCAGGACGTAGGCGGGTTGGCCGGGAGGCGGGTTAGCGGACATGAAGCCGAGACTCAAAAGAGGAATTTACCGAAACCCTGTAGGAGCAGGGCTTGCCCGCGAAGAGGCCCTCAAGACCTCTGAAAGCTTTGTTGGTATACCGCTGTTCAGATACGACTGACTGGTATTCGGGATCATTCGCGAAACTTCTGGCGCCCTCAAGGGCCTCTTCGCGGACAAGCCCTGCTCCTACAGGGATCGCGTTCCGCCAGGGAGCGCTCAAACAACCCGGTTACAGGTCACCGTAACCCAACGAACGCAGTGCACGCTCGTCATCGGACCAACCGCCCTTCACCTTGACCCACAGGTTGAGCATGATCTTCGAATCGAACAGCAGCTCCATATCCTTGCGCGCCTCGGTGCCGATGCGCTTGATGCGCTCGCCCTTGTCGCCAATGATGATCTTCTTCTGGCCGTCACGTTCGACGAGGATCAGCGCATGGATATGCAGGGTCTTGCCCTGCTGCTTGAATTCTTCGATTTCCACGGTGATCTGGTAAGGCAGCTCGGCGCCCATCTGCCGCATGATTTTCTCACGCACCAGTTCCGCCGCCAGGAAACGGCTGCTGCGGTCGGTGATCTGGTCTTCCGGGAAAAAGTGCTCGTTTTCCGGCAGGTGCGTGGCGATCAGGCTTTCCAGGTGCTCGAGGTTGTGTCCGTGCTGCGCCGAGATCGGCACGATCTGCGCCTTGGGCAACTGTTCCTGCAACCAGGTCAGGTGCGGCATCAGCTCGGCCTTGTCTTCGATCCGGTCGGTCTTGTTCAAGGCCACGATCACCGGGCCTTCGACGTACTGGATGCGTTCCAGGACCATCTGGTCCTCGTCGGTCCAGCGGGTCCGGTCAACCACGAAGATCACCACGTCGACGTCTTTCAACGCCGCCGAAGCGGTCTTGTTCATGTAGCGGTTCAGGGCCTTTTCGCCGCCCTTGTGCATACCGGGGGTATCCACGTAGACCGCCTGCACGGTGCCTTCGGTCTTGATCCCGAGCATGTTGTGACGAGTGGTCTGGGGCTTGCGCGAGGTGATCGCCAGTTTCTGCCCGAGGATATGGTTCAGCAGCGTGGACTTGCCCACGTTCGGCCGGCCGACGATGGCGACGTAGCCGCAGCGTGTTGCCGTTGAATCAGTCATTACCATTCTCCACGCCCAGGGCAATCAGTGCCGATGCCGCCGCTACCTGTTCGGCAATACGACGGCTCACGCCCTGTCCTCGGCTTTTTTCATTCAATAGGGTGATCTCGCACTCGACGAAGAACGTCCGGCAATGTGGTTCACCCTGGATATCCACCACTTCGTAACGCGGCAGGTCGCAGGCCCGGGACTGGAGAAACTCCTGCAGCCGGGTCTTGGGGTCCTTGTTGGTGTCCACCAGCGTCAGGCTGTCGAACTCCGAGGTCAGCCAGGCCAACACCCGGTCCCGTGCCGCTTCCATGCCGGCATCCAGGTAAATGGCGCCGATCAGGGCCTCCAGGGCGTCGGCGAGAATCGACTCACGGCGGAAACCACCGCTTTTCAATTCGCCGGAACCCAGGCGCAGGTACTCGCCCAACTCGAAACCACGAGCCAGTACCGCCAGTGTTTCACCTTTCACCAGGCGCGCGCGCAAACGCGACAACTGGCCTTCGCGAGCCTGGGGAAAACGCTCGAACAACGCCTCGCCGGCTACGAAATTGAGAATGGCATCACCGAGGAATTCCAGGCGCTCGTTGTTGCGCCCGGCAAAACTGCGGTGAGTCAGGGCCAGGAGCATCAGCTCCTGATCCTTGAAGGTATAGCCGAGCTGGCGCTCGAGACGACTTAAAGACACGCTCACGGTTTGGCCACGCTGAATTCGTGGTCGAACTTGACCACCAGATCGATGTTCTGAATCAGCGGATCGCGCTGCTCATATTTCAAGTGCGCGAGGAACTTGTTGTTCTCCAACGTCACGCTTAACACCTTGTTCAAATCCAAATCCTGAATACTGTTGACCTGCATGCCGCGGGTAACATGGGTATAGAAATCGTTGACGGTGGTGATATCCGCCGCCTTGTCGGTTTCCACCGACATGATGATTCTCTTCATCGACATATAGTCGAGGTAATGCGGGACCACCTTCAGCGCCACACTGGCGGCAAAGGCCACCAACGCCAGGGTCAGCAACCAGCCAAAAAACGACAGGCCTTTTTGCGAGCGAGCAGAGGTCATCTTCATGGTACTGCGGCACCTGAAAAAGCACTCGGCGCTGTGTTCACAGCGCCGGGTTTGGTTACTTGATCAGACCGACCCGGGAAAAATTCGGGAAGTGGCTGAGTTTCGGTTCGGGCCAGCTCATCCAGACCGCGAAGGCCTTGCCGACGATGTTCTCGTCGGGAACCATGCCCAGCAGCTCCTTGGGAATATTCGGATCATCCCAGTAGCGGCTGTCGTTGGAGTTGTCGCGGTTGTCGCCCATCATGAAGTAGTGGCCCGCGGGGACCGTCCACTCGTGATCAGGCGGCGCGCGGTAGCGCCCCATCTCCTTGCGGATCAGGTGCTCGGCGGCGCCCAGTTGCTCTTTGTAGAGCTCGGCACTGCCCAACATGCCCGGCTCGGCGCCGACCAGCTGTTCAGCCACCGGCTTGCCGTTGACGAACAGCTTCTTGTCACTGGTGTAACGCACCACGTCGCCCGGCAGGCCGACTACACGCTTGATGTAGTTGACGTTGGGGTCGCTCGGGTAGCGGAATACCATCACATCGCCGCGCTGCGGATCACTCACCTGAATGACCTTCTGGTCGATCACCGGCAAGCGAATCCCGTAGGAAAACTTGTTCACCAGGATAAAGTCGCCGACATCCAGGGTCGGCTTCATCGAGCCGGATGGAATCTGGAACGGTTCCACCAGGAACGAACGCAGCACCAGCACGATGAACAACACCGGGAAGAAGGACTTGCCGTATTCAACCAGCAAAGGCTCCTTGTTCAGCTTTTCGACCACGTCGCCATCAGGCTGCGCCACGCTGCCCTGATAGGCAGCGATGGCGGAACGCCGACGAGGCGCCAGAAAGATCAGATCGAACAACGCCAACACACCACAGACGGCGACGGCGATGACCAGCAACAGCGGGAAATTTAGTGACATAGGACCTAACTATCCAACCTGAGCACTGCAAGGAAGGCTTCCTGTGGAATTTCCACGTTACCCACTTGCTTCATGCGTTTCTTACCGGCCTTTTGCTTTTCCAACAGCTTGCGCTTACGGCTGACGTCGCCGCCATAGCACTTGGCCAGTACGTTCTTTCTGAGGGCCTTGACGGTTGTCCGCGCCACGATCTGCCCGCCAATGGCGGCCTGGATGGCAACGTCGAACATCTGACGAGGAATCAGTTCTTTCATCTTCTCGGTCAACGCACGACCTTTGTAATGCGCGTTATCACGATGCACGATCAGCGCCAGGGCGTCGACCTTTTCACCGTTGATCAGTACATCCAGCTTGACCAGGTTGGCCGACTGGTAACGATCAAAATGGTAGTCCAGCGAAGCATAGCCGCGACTGGTGGATTTGAGACGGTCAAAGAAGTCCAGGACCACTTCGTTCATCGGCAAATCGTAGGTCACTTGCACCTGGGAACCGAGGAACAGCATGTCGTGCTGGATGCCACGCTTCTCGATACACAGGGTAATGACGTTGCCCAGGTGCTCCTGCGGTACAAGGATATTGGCCCGCACGATCGGTTCGCGCATATCCTCGATGGCCGACAGGTCCGGCAGCTTGGACGGGTTGTCGACGTAGATGGTTTCGCCGTTCTTGAGCAGCAGCTCGAAGATTACCGTCGGCGCGGTGGTGATCAGGTCCAGGTCGTACTCGCGCTCAAGGCGCTCCTGGATGATCTCCATGTGCAGCATGCCGAGGAACCCGCAACGGAAGCCGAAGCCCAGGGCGTCGGAGCTTTCCGGGGTGTACTGCAGCGAGGAGTCGTTCAGCGTGAGCTTTTGCAGGGCTTCGCGGAAGTCTTCGAAATCGTCGGAGCTGACCGGGAACAGACCGGCGTAGACCTGCGGCTGGATGCGTTTGAAGCCCGGCAGCACGTCGACGTCAGGGGTGGTGCTCAGGGTCAGGGTGTCACCCACCGGCGCACCGTGGATGTCCTTGATACCGGCGATGATAAAGCCCACTTCGCCGGCCTTCAGGTCGACGGTGGCGGTGTGTTTCGGGTTGAACACACCGACGCTGTCCACCAGGTGCATCTTGCCGGTGGACTTGACCAGGATCTTGTCGCCCTTCTTCACGCGGCCGTGGCGCACGCGCACCAGGGACACGACGCCCAGGTAGTTGTCGAACCAGGAGTCGATGATCAACGCTTGCAGCGGATCTTCGATATTGCCGGTCGGCGCGGGGATGGTGGTCACCAGGCGCTCGAGCACTTCGTCGACACCCAGGCCGGTCTTGGCGCTGCAGGTGACGGCGTCGGTGGCGTCGATACCGATGATTTTCTCGATTTCTTCCTTCACCCGGTCCGGATCGGCCTGGGGCAGGTCGATCTTGTTCAGCACCGGCATGACTTCCAGGCCCTGCTCGATGGCGGTGTAGCAGTTGGCAACGGACTGGGCTTCGACGCCCTGGCCGGCGTCCACCACCAGCAACGCACCTTCACAGGCCGCCAGGGAACGGCTGACTTCATAGGTGAAGTCGACGTGGCCGGGGGTGTCGATGAAGTTCAACTGATAGGTGATGCCGTCGCGAGCCTTGTAGTACAGGGTAACGCTATGGGCCTTGATGGTGATCCCGCGCTCGCGCTCGAGGTCCATGGAATCCAGCACCTGCGCTTCCATCTCGCGCTCGGCAAGGCCGCCGCACATCTGGATGAAGCGATCGGCCAGAGTCGACTTGCCATGGTCAATGTGGGCGATGATGGAGAAATTGCGGATATGACTCAAATCACTCACGGATCAACACTCAAAAAGGTTGCAGGCAGACTGCCCGCCGAAAAATAGCCGGGAATTGTACCTGATGCGCGACCAAGGCGTCACGTGAACAGGCCGGGCGGCACGGACAAAAAAGCCCCGGTCACGGGACAGGGGCTTTTTCCAGGATCATTTATCGCTCAATCGCTTCATCATCCGGCCCGACGCAGCAGCCAGACACCGGCCACCGCGCAGATCGCCGCCGGCACCACCACCGCCAGCAGCGGCGGGAAACCGAACACCAGGCTCGAAGGCCCGAGCAGGTCCTGGGCGATGCGGAAGGTGAAGCCCACCAGCACGCCGGTGAACACCCGTTGCCCCAGGGTAACCGAACGCAGCGGGCCGAAGATAAAGGAAATCGCCATCAAGACCAGCGCCGCGGTCACCAGCGGTTGCAGGACCTTGACCCAGAACGCCAGCCAGTAACGACCGTTCGCCAGGCCCTGGTCCGCCAGGTAGTGGATGTAGCTCCACAGGCCACTGATCGACAGGGCCTCGGGCACCATCACCACGGTACTCAGCAGGTTCGGGCTCAAGGCCACGTCCCAGCGCTCTTCCGGCACATTGATCACTTCGGTGCGACCGTCGCGGAAATAGGTGGTGGTGACGTCCGTCAGTGTCCAGAGGTCCTTGTCGAAGTGGGCCTTCTTGGCAAAGCTCGACGACAGCATGTGGCGCTCGCTGTCGAAGTGATAACGGGTCACACCGTAAAGCAGGCCGTTGGGCTGCACGGCGTTGATATGAATGAATTCGTCACCCTGGCGATGCCACAGGCCGTTGCGCGAGCTCTGCGCATCCCCCGAGCCCTGGGCCAGGGCCTTGTCCGCCTGGGCCTTGCTCTCGGTGGCCGGGGCAACGTACTCGCCGACCAGCACGCCGATCAGCATCAACACCAGCATGGGCTTCATCACCGCCCAGACGATACGCCCGACGGAGACGCCCGCCGCGCGCATGATGGTCAATTCGCTGTTGCTGGCCAGGCTGCCGAGGCCGATCAGGCAACCGATCAGGCCGGCCATCGGCAACATGTCATAGACCCGGCGCGGCGCCGTGAGCACCACAAAGCTCAGCACATCGCCCAGGGTGTAGGTATCGGAGAGGCTGCCCATCTCGTCGATAAAGGCAAACAGCGAGGCCAGCCCGAGGATGATCCCCAGTACGGCAAGGATCGCCATGAACACACTGCTGCCAATGTAGCGATCGAGCTTAACCACGAGCCATCTCCTTCACAGTGCGACGACTCGCCAGTTTCAAACGCAGGGGTTCCCAATACAGCAGCGCCAGGCCGATGGCCAGGAACAGGCCATGCACCCACCACATGCCCAGCACCGGTGACAAGTTGCCTTTCTCCAGCGCGCCACGGGCCGAAATGAGCATGGTCAGGTAGGCCATATAAAGAAGGATCGCCGGCAGCAGCTTGAGGAAACGGCCCTGGCGCGGGTTGACCCGCGACAGTGGCACGGCCATCAGGGTCACGATAAACACCAGCAGGGGCAGCGAAAGCCGCCATTGCAATTCGGCGACCGCCTTCAGGTCCGGGTTGCCGAACAGGGTCGAGGTCATCATCGCATCGCGGTCGGTGACTTCTTCGCTGATCTCGGGCTTGGGCAGCATGACGCCGTAGGTCTCGTACTTGATCGCCCGGTAATCGGCCATGCCTGGACTGCCGTCATAGCGATAGCCGTTTTCCAGGATCAGGTAGCGATTGCCGTCCTTGCGCACTTCCTGACGGCCTTTTTCGGCCACCAGCACGGAAATGCCGCGGTCCTTCTTGTTCACGCCGAAGCGTTTTTCCGAAATGAACACACCGCCCAGGTTCGCCCGGTCATCGGAGAGTTGCTCGGTATAGGTCACCCGCGAGCCATCGTTGAGCTCCTGGAAACGGCCGGGCACCAGGGTGTCGAACTCGGTCATGGCGTCCTGCTGGTTGAGCAGCAGCTGAAATTGCAGGGCGCCCTTGGGCGCCAGGCTCAGGCTGATCCAGGCCACCAGCAGGGCCACCAGCAGCGCCGGCGCCATGGTCATGCCGAGCAGGCGCTGCTGGCTCATGCCGGTGGCGGACAGCACGGTCATTTCGCTTTCGAGATAGAGCCGTCCGTAGGCCAGCAGAATGCCGAGGAACAAGCCCAGCGGCAGGATCAGTTGGAGGAAACCGGGCAGGCGAAAGCCCATGATCAGGAACAGCGAGCCCGGGTCCAGTTGACCCGAGGCGGCCTGGGCAAGGAACTTGACGAAGCGTCCGCTCATGGTGATGACCAGCAATACGGCGCTGACCGCACTCAAGGTGATCAAGACTTCGCGGGACAGATAACGAAAAACAATCAAACCAGACACTCCAGGGTTGTCAGGCTAAGGTGGCCGAACAAGCAAACATAGGCACCGACAGAGGGCTCGCCGCAGCGGGCCGTCTAAAAAGAGGCGCATTATCCTGTGATTGCTCCCGGCTGTCACTGCGCACTTGTCCACAGTGCCGACAGAGCCGTAACGGATCGGTATTGGGACTTGCCCCCGGCCAGCGCCGGGGTTCAAACTGCGGCCTTTGCCGAAAGCCACGCCATTGCGTCGCTTCGCCCCGGTGCAGAGCTGTCTCTGCGCCCTTTGACCTTAATATTCAGGGACCCGGACATGGAACTGGTTGTAAAAAGCGTCAGCCCAGAAACGTTGAAAACCGCCACCCTGGTACTCGCCGTCGGCGAAGGCCGCACACTCGGCGCGGTCGCCAGCAAAGTCGATGAACTCAGCGGCGGCGCCCTCAGCGCCATCCTCAAGCGCGGCGACCTGGCCGGCAAGGTCGGCCAGACCCTGCTGCTGCAAAGCCTGCCCAACCTCAAGGCCGAACGCGTGCTGCTGGTGGGCGTGGGCAAGGACGCCGAACTCGGCGACCGTCCGTTCCGCAAAGCCGTGGCCTCGATCCTCGCCACCCTCAAGGGCCTGGGCGGCAGCGACGCCGTGCTCGCCCTCGACGAAGTCGTGGTCAAGGGCCGCGACAGCTACGGCAAGACCCGCCTGCTGGCCGAAAGCCTGCTGGACGGTGAATACAGCTTCGACCAGTTCAAGAGCCAGAAAGCCGAACCCCGCGCCCTGAAGAAAATCACCCTGGTGACCATCAAGGCCGCGCAAGCCGAAGTCGAACGTGCCGTCAGCCACGCCCGCGCCATCGCCGGCGGCATGGCCTTCACCCGCGACCTGGGCAACCTGCCACCGAACATCTGCCACCCGAGCTACCTCGCCGAGCAGGCAAAGAACCTTGGCAAGGCCAACAAAGGCCTGAAGGTCGAGATCCTTGACGAGAAGAAGATCAAGGAACTGGGCATGGGCTCGTTCTACGCCGTGGGCCAGGGCAGTGACCAGCCGCCACGCCTGATCGTCATGCAATACAACGGCGGCAAGAAATCCGAGAAACCATTTGCCCTGGTCGGCAAGGGCATCACCTTCGACACCGGCGGCATCAGCCTCAAGCCGGGCCTGGGCATGGATGAAATGAAGTACGACATGGGCGGTGCCGCCAGCGTGTTCGGCACCCTGCACGCCGTGCTTGCCCTGCAACTGCCGATCAACCTGGTGTGCATCCTGGCCTGTGCCGAGAACATGCCGAGCGGCGGCGCGACCCGTCCGGGCGACATTGTCACCACCCTCAGCGGCCAGACCGTGGAAATCCTCAACACCGACGCCGAAGGCCGCCTGGTGCTGTGCGATGCCCTGACCTACGCCGAACGCTTCAAGCCCCAGGCGGTGATCGATATCGCCACCCTGACCGGCGCCTGCGTGGTCGCCCTCGGCGCCCACACCTCCGGCCTGCTGGGCAACAACGACGAACTGATCGAGCAACTGCTCAGCGCCGGCCGTCAAGCCGATGACCGCGCCTGGCAACTGCCGCTGTTCGATGAGTACCAGGAACAGCTGGACAGCCCGTTCGCCGACATCGCCAACATCGGCGGGCCGAAAGCCGGGACCATCACCGCGGCGTGCTTCCTGTCGCGCTTCGCCAAACAGTTCAACTGGGCCCACCTGGACATCGCCGGCACCGCCTGGACCAGCGGCGGCAAGGACAAGGGCGCCACCGGCCGTCCGGTGCCCCTGCTGACCCAGTACCTGCTGGACCGCGCCAAGGCCTGAACCTGAGCCTGCCGGGCGGCGTCGGTCAATGACGTCGCCCGGCATCCGGAACCCCCTATGACCCAAGTCGACTTCTATATCCTTCCCAGCGCGGATCCTTCGGCACGCCTGGACTTTGCCTGCAAGCTGACCGAAAAGGCCTGGCGCCTGGGACACAAGGTCTACCTGCATTGCAGCGACAGCGCCCAGCGCGACGACCTGGATGCCCGCCTGTGGCAGTTCAAGGGCGAAAGCTTCGTGCCCCATGGCCCAGCGGAAAGCGAGCCGGAAGGCACCGTGGTGCTGGGGCTGGGCGAAGACCCCGGCCCCCATCAGGACCTGCTGGTGAACCTTGACATGAAGGTGCCGCCCTTTGCTTCGCGCTTTGCCCGCGTGGCGGAAGTGGTGGTGGAAGACCCGGCAATCCGTCAAGCGGCGCGGGAGAGTTTCCGCTTCTACCGCGAACAGGGCTATCCTCTGCAAGATCACCGTCTACAGCGACTTTGAGCACCCCGATGGACACTCCAAAACAACCGCAAAAAGCCGCGCCCCTGCTGGACGAGCTTGAATCGATCCGCAAGCTGTTGGGCGATGACACCCTGCAACCGCCGCTGCTGACCGAAACGGTCGCCAGCGAAGGGCAGATCCCCCTGCTGTTCGACATGGTGGGTAATAAAACCAAGGTCGAGGTTCAGCCCGAGGTTGTCGCCGCGCCTGTGGCCGAGCCGAAACCGGCACCGGTAGTCGTCGCAGCGGAACCCGCCAAACAGAAGAACCAGGACGCCTTGCTGCACCTGGACAGCGAACTGCGCGCCGCCGCGCAATTGATCATGCAGGACGTGATCGACGACTTCGCCCCACATATCGAAACCGAGATCAAGCGCCGCCTGGACGCCCGTATGGAACGCCTGCTCAGCCAGTATCCTTCCTGACCTGCACGCCCTCCGTGTAGAAGCAGGGCCTGCCCGCTGGCGCCAGCGGGCATTTTTGTGCCATCAGCGCTCACCTCGCTCTACGCCCCGCGCCATA
The DNA here is from genome assembly GCF_023242525.1 of Pseudomonas sp. MWU12-2319. Classification (NCBI taxonomy): domain Bacteria; kingdom Pseudomonadati; phylum Pseudomonadota; class Gammaproteobacteria; order Pseudomonadales; family Pseudomonadaceae; genus Pseudomonas; species Pseudomonas sp. MWU12-2319. The sequence goes on along the minus strand of NZ_JALJES010000012.1, from coordinate 48,719 downwards.
TCCCCGTTATACTTGTCGGCTTTCCTGAATTAATGCCTAAGGGTCCCGCCGCGCATGGATAAGACCTACCAGCCGCACGCCATTGAAACTTCCTGGTACCAGACTTGGGAGTCCGAGAATTACTTCGCCCCGCAAGGCACCGGCGACGCCTACACCATCATGATCCCGCCGCCGAACGTCACCGGCAGCCTGCACATGGGCCACGGTTTCAATAACGCGATCATGGACGCCCTGATCCGTTTCCGTCGCATGCAGGGTCGCAACACCCTGTGGCAGCCGGGCACCGACCACGCCGGGATCGCCACGCAAATGCTGGTGGAGCGTCAGCTCGAAGCCCAAGGGCAGAACCGTCACGACCTGGGCCGCGAGAAATTCCTGGAAAAGGTCTGGGAATGGAAGGATCAGTCCGGCGGCAATATCAGCCGGCAGATCCGCCGCCTGGGCTCGTCCGTGGACTGGAGCCGCGAGCGCTTCACCATGGACGACGGCCTCTCGGAAGCGGTGAAGGAAGCTTTTGTGCGCCTGCACGAAGATGGCCTGATCTATCGCGGCAAGCGCCTGGTCAACTGGGACACCAAGCTGCACACGGCGATCTCCGACCTCGAAGTGGAAAACCACGACGAGAAAGGCTCCCTCTGGAACCTGCGTTATCCACTGGCTGACGGCGCCAAGACCGCCGACGGCCTGGATTACCTGATCGTCGCCACTACCCGCCCGGAAACCATGCTCGGCGACTCCGCCGTGGCGGTCAACCCGGAAGACGAGCGCTACAAGGCCCTGATCGGCAAATTTATCGAGCTGCCCCTGGTCGGCCGCCGTATCCCGATCATCGCCGACGATTATTGCGACCCTGAATTCGGCACCGGCTGCGTGAAAATCACCCCGGCCCACGATTTCAACGACTATGAAGTCGGCAAGCGCCACAACCTGCCACTGCTGAATATCTTCGACAAGAACGCCGCCGTCCTGCCAGCCTGCCAGGTGTTCAACCTCGACGGCACGCTGAACGACAGCATCGACGGCAAGATCCCGGCCGAATACGCCGGCCTCGACCGTTTCGAAGCGCGCAAGCAGATCGTTGCCGCCTTCGACGCCGCCGGCCTGCTGGTCAGCGTTGACGACCACGGCCTGAAAGTGCCGAAAGGCGACCGCTCCGGGACCATCATCGAGCCGTGGCTGACCGACCAGTGGTACGTGTCGACCAAGCCCCTGGCCGAGCCGGCCATTGCCGCCGTGGAAGACGGCCGCATCGCCTTCGTGCCCAAGCAATACGAAAACATGTACTTCTCCTGGATGCGCGATATCCAGGACTGGTGCATCAGCCGCCAGCTGTGGTGGGGCCACCGGATTCCGGCCTGGTACGACGAGTCGGGCAAGGTCTATGTCGGTCGCGACGAAGCCGAAGTACGGGCCAAGCACAACCTCGGCCCGGACGTTGCGCTGCAACAGGACAACGACGTTCTCGACACCTGGTTCAGTTCGGGTCTGTGGACGTTCTCCACCCTGGGCTGGCCGGAGCAGACCGACTTCCTCAAGACCTTCCACCCCACCGACGTGCTGGTGACCGGTTTCGACATCATTTTCTTCTGGGTCGCCCGGATGATCATGCTGACCATGCACCTGGTGAAGAACGAGGACGGTACCCCGCAGGTACCGTTCAAGACCGTCTACGTCCATGGCCTGGTGCGTGATGGCCAGGGCCAGAAGATGTCCAAGTCCAAGGGCAACGTCCTCGACCCGCTGGATATCATCGACGGCATCGAACTCGAAGACCTGGTGCAGAAACGCACCACCGGCCTGATGCAGCCCAAGCTGCAGAAAGCCATCGAGAAGCAGACCCGCGCCGAATTCGCCGAAGGCATCGCCAGCTACGGCACCGACGCCCTGCGCTTCACCTTCTGCTCGCTGGCCTCCACCGGTCGTGACATCAAGTTCGACATGGGCCGCGTCGAAGGCTATCGCAACTTCTGCAACAAGATCTGGAACGCCGCGCGCTACGTGCTCGACAAGGGCGAAGACTGCGGCCAGAACGGCGAATCCTTCGAGCTGTCCCTGGCCGATCGCTGGATCATCTCGCAGTTGCAGCGCACCGAAGCCGAAGTGACCCGCCAGCTCGACCAGTTCCGCTTCGACCTGGCCGCCCAGGCCTTGTACGAGTTCATCTGGAACCAGTATTGCGACTGGTACCTGGAACTGTCCAAGCCGGTGCTGTGGGACGAGAACGCGCCGGTCGAACGCCAGCGCGGCACCCGTCGCACCCTGGTGCGCGTGCTGGAAGTGGCGCTGCGCCTGGCGCATCCGTTCATGCCGTTCATCACCGAGGAAATCTGGCAGCGCCTGGCGCCGCTGGTCGGGGCTGAAGGCAAGACCATCATGCTGCAACCGTGGCCGGTGGCCAACGAAGCACGCATCGACGAGGCGGCCGAAAGCGATATCGAATGGCTCAAGACCCTCATGCTCGGCACGCGCAACATCCGCGCCGAGATGAACATCGGTCCGGGCAAGCCGCTGGCCGTGTTCGTGAAGAACGCCAGTAGCGAGGACCAGCGTCGCCTCACCGAGAACGACGCACTGCTCAAGAAGCTGGCGAAGCTGGAGTCGATCACTGTATTGGCCGCAGGCGCCGAAGCACCGCTGTCCGCTACTGCTCTGGTGGGCGAGATGGAAGTGCTGGTGCCGATGGCCGGGCTGATCGACAAGGGCGCCGAACTGGCGCGCCTGGACAAGGAAATCCAGCGTCTGCAAGGTGAAGTGCAGCGGGTCGGCGGCAAGCTGTCGAATGCCGCGTTCGTCGACAAGGCTCCGGCCGAAGTCATCGAGAAGGAACGCGCCAAGCTGGCCGAGGCCGAACAGGCCCTGGGCAAGCTGGCCGAGCAACATGCGCGGATCGCCAGCTTGTAAGCGTGGCGATTGACTGAACAAGGGAGGCCCTCGGGCCTCCCTTTTTCATGCCTGCCGCATACTTCCAAACACCACAAACCTGTAGGAGCAGGGCTTGCCCGCGAAGCTTTTAGCGGTCTCACGGGCCTCTTCGCTGGCAAGCCATGCTCCTACAAGGACTGCGTTCACTACAATGCCCTGCGCGTCAGTCCCGATGAATATGGGACAATACCCGCCATTCCAAGCCCTGCCCGAATCGACCCAGCCCATGACCGCCCCGAGCAAACCCAAAGCCCCACGCAAGAAACCCAAGCCCGCCACCCCGGCCAAGGCCGTCGAGCCGCGGGAAAAAGCCAGCCTGCACCCGCGCAACCGCCATCAGGGCCGCTACGACTTCCCGCAGCTGATCAAGAGCAGCCCCGAACTGGGCCAGTTCGTGGTCCTCAACCCTTATGGCAAGGAAAGCATCGACTTCGCCGACCCGGCCGCCGTGCGCGTGTTCAACCGTGCCCTGCTCAAGTCCTTCTACGGCATCGCCCACTGGGACATCCCGGCGGACTTCCTCTGCCCGCCGGTACCGGGTCGTGCCGACTATGTGCACTTCCTCGCCGACCTGTTGGGCGAAAACAACGAGGGCAATATCCCTCGTGGAGCGGCCATACGCGTGCTGGATATCGGCGTCGGCGCCAACTGCATCTACCCGCTGATCGGCCACAGCGACTACCGCTGGCAGTTTCTCGGTTCAGACATCGACAAGACCGCGCTGGCCGCGGCCAAGGCCATCGTCCAGTCCAACGGTCTGAACAAGGCCATCAGCCTGCGCCTGCAAGCCAATCCGAAGCACATCCTCAGCGGTCTGCTGGAAAGCACCGAACATTTTGACCTGACCATGTGCAACCCGCCGTTTCACGCCTCCCTGGACGAAGCCCAAAACGGCAGCCGGCGCAAATGGCGCGCCCTGGGCAAGGCCGATCCCAAGCGCAAACTGCCCGTGCTGAACTTCGGCGGCCAGGCGTCGGAATTGTGGTGTGAAGGGGGCGAAGCACGCTTCGTGAGCCAACTGATCGGCGAAAGCCAGCCGTTGTCGAGCCAGGTGCTGTGGTTCAGCACACTGGTATCAAAGGCCTCGAACCTGCCGGCCATCGAAGCGGCCCTGAAGAAAGCCGGCGCCCTGGAGAGCAAGGTGGTGGAGATGTCCCAGGGTCAGAAACAGAGCCGTTTCGTCGCCTGGACCTTCCAGGACAAAGCGCAACAACGCACATGGCGCCAAGAGCGCTGGATAAATCCAAGTTAGCCAAGGAAATGGGCCGTTATTAACGGCCCATCTTATTAACACTTAAAACTCAAGTCCCCTCAGCGTCCATTGCAAATGCCACCACCCGGTAACTCTAGAACAATACCAACAAGCTTTTCTGGAGAAAAATTGGGATTCCCCGCATGCTCCACCTTATAATGAGCAATAGCCGAACCATTTCTGATGGGCGCGATGACCTTATCAAAGGGCCCCACTGTAAACAAAACGGCTCTCCCAAGATCAGCAGCTGCGAGGGTGTGATGAAACTCCGCCTTGGTCTCAGGAATCGGCTCCGTGCCATTGAAACTCCGATACCCTTGCCAATCCAGAGTCACTCTATCTCCTGCCATCGCGCCGTCAATCGGCGGCACCAGCACCCTGATCCCCTCCCAAGGACGGCTTGAACAATCGATAAGACCCAGGTGATTGGCATCAAGAAAGGAGACTGGTTCCAGCTCTCTTGAAGTGATTTTTTTCGACGTAGTAGACATATCTTGGACCTCTCGGTAGTTATATTATTCGCCCAAGAAGGCAACACATAAACACAACCGGCCTCATCCAAAACCACATAAAAAATATATTTGATAGAACCGTTCAACAACGCCTTCCACCCGAATATATAAGCACGGTTGTGCCTCTTGCACACCTGTCAAATATGACAGGTGTGCAAGAGGCTGAAGTCTGATATTTTCCCGTCAGGCCGACGGCATACACGCTGGTTTGGCAAACCCGTAAATTGCGAGCAGAACTCAACAAGAACCCTGGTCATTCCAAAGAGTGATTTCCATTACAAAAATCACGGAAACCAGAATAAAAAACCGTGTCCGGATCGCCCCGAGGCTCGGTTTCAGTGCACCTTACTTGTTTACCACGTCGATCGTGCTCCGCAATTTCGCCGACAAGCTGTCACCCGATCCGATAGACATCTGGCAAAAAGCACCAGGAAGCCGTCAATTTAGTCGGCTATTCGACCTGTAAACGATCATCGAAGCTGGCCCTGAACATAAACGTCAGGGCTGGGCGAGGGAGAAACCCTCTTCATCATGGCTGGATCAGCCAGCCTACTCTCGCAAGGCCCTGGGAATATTTCTTCTCAATTCCCCAGGAGCAGCACGCCATGTCACCCAAGCCCCCCAAGTCCTCCGGCTCGCCCTCTTCACCCGCCAGCGCTCGACCCCGTGGCGAATCGCCTTCCAGGCAGCCGAGCGACCTGCCCGGCCCCAGTACCAACCTCCGCCTCCCGAGTCACGCCCCTCCCTCCGCAGGTGGCGAAACCGCATCCGGGCCCCTTGCTCCCCGCCCCGCCACCGCCTCGGCCAGCGTGACGGATATTCCGGGGGCGACCAGCCTCGCGCCGGACATTCGGCCACATGCGCTGCAGCGCTACTCAAGAATCGCGCCCAGACAGCTGGCACCGGTCGATGCCAACGGATTGCGCCTTTACAAGCAACAGAAGTTCGTCGAGCTCGAGGGCCACACCGATTGGGTCGTGCAGGTCGAATATGACGCGAGTGTCGGCGCCTTTCGCGCAAAGCTCAGGAGCGATCTGTTGCCGTCCGGCCCCACGCTCTACCGAGTGGCGGGGAGCGCGAAATGGAGCACTGAAAGCGCTACGGCAACACTTGATCGCTATCTGATTCCCGCCATGCACAGGGGCAATATAGAGCTACTCAGAACCAGGAAGCGCGGCTTGTCACGTGGTTTCTCACATGCATGGCAAAACGATGCAGTCTTCGCCTCAAAAAGACTGTTCATAGACAGCCAGGATCTGCTTATCCGCGAAGCGACGGCATTCTTCAGCCAGGTCAGGCTGCCAGTGCGCCCCGCCCTGGACCCCGACCTGATGCTCGCCACCTCGGCCGAGCAGCTCTTCGCCCGGATTTATTCCCATCACCCAGGCCTGGTGCTGGCTGAAACCCACGCAGGGATAGGCTCCAAGCAACTGCTGATCGAGAATATGGGCTCCCTGGTTCGCCACGGCGTGAAAACCCTGTACCTGGAACACCTGAGAACCGATTTCGAACAGTTTGAACTGGATATCTATCAACGCAGCGGAACGATGCCGACATCGCTGAAACGCTACCTTGAAATCCAGGACACCGGGCACGAGACCGACCCCTCGGGCACCTATAGCTTTCTCAATCTGGTGATCACGGCACGGAGCCATGGCGTCAACATACGGGCCCTCGACTGTGCCGTCAGCTATGAGATGAGCACGGGCGACGGTGCACAGCATCGTATCCCGGCGATGAACTACTACGCCGATCTGGTGATAAAGGCCGACGCCCCCAACCTGGAAGGCGGCAAATGGATCGCGCTGGTTGGCGAGTCTCACATCAATGCACAGCAGGGCTTCCCTGGGCTCGTGGAGCTGGAGGGTGTGCCCGGGATCAGGATCGAGGATATCGAGGACGGCGCCTCGATCAGGGTCGCCGCTGACCCGGGAAGGAGCGGTCGATTGCTCGACAGTGAGCCATACCTTGTCCAATCCGACCTGGCGGTCTATATCGGTGTACCGCCCTACAGCCGCTTGCATAACGAAGGCGACTTCTTCGTATATACCCGCCCCGAAAGCCAGTCCCATCATCTGGTCCATCGGGAGGGCGAGAAAACGCGGCTCACCTCGATTGTCAAAACCCGGGACAATAGCTTCTATCTCGAACGCAGCCAGTGGCAAAACATACACAGGGAACGCTTTGCCAGCCTTGCTGAACTGTCGGCAGCGCTGATCAATCGGCGCGGCATGGTGGCGGTCCTGCCCCTCGACAGACCACTGGTCGGCCCCCCGCGTCACCGGGACCCAGTGGTAGCCGGGCATTTTTTCATCGACACAACGCCGGACGGCCAACACCAACTGACCCATTGTTCCAGAACGGGCATGCTTATCGAGACGCCCATCACCCACGATGCCAAGGGTTTCACCCTGGTAAGCGATCGATGGCCAGTGATGGCAGGCCGCTCATTCGACACCCTGGACGAGTTGCGCGCGGCGCTGGTCAGCCAGGTCGGCCTCACACCCGGACCGGAGTAGCCGGGCGGCATAACCTACAGGCGAAAAAAAACCGTGCCCGGATCGCTCCGAGGCACGGTTTCAATGCATCTTACTTGTTTACAGCGTCGGTCAGAACCTTGGCCACAACCAGCTTGATCACTTTCTTGGCAGGGATTTCGATGGCAGCGCCAGTCGACGGGTTACGGCCGGTACGGGCAGGACGCTCGGTCACTTTCAGTTTGCCAACGCCTGGCAGAGTGATTTCGCCGCCGTTTTCCAATTGATCAGCAACGATCTGGGCCAGTTGGTCCAGAGCGGCACGCGCGGTGGTTTTCGGCGCGTCGATAGCTTCGGCGATATCGGCGATCAGTTGGTCTTTGGTAATAGCCATTGAGATGTTCCTTCCCTATCAAATTCATTTGGATTGCAGAGTGCAGTGTCAGCCATCGAGCCAGCCTTGTGCCCCCCGCTAGTAACCACGACGGATCGCAGATGTAGATAGCAGAATTGGGGTTTGGTTCGACGTGACACCTGCTGAATGCACGCTTTGCGCCGTTACCGAGCGCAAGACCGGGCAAAACTAGCACAGAGACGGGGAAATATCCGCCTCTACCTAGCCATTTGGTCAGCTTTTGCGCTCGTTTTCGAAAAAAAAGCTGTCTGAAACCGCTCATACCGCCCGAACGACCGTGCAAAGGCGGATTCAACCCGTGGGTGCGGTACACTGGGCGCTTTTCCGGGGAACCCGTCTTCCCCCTGACAAATCAGCCGAGATACCTATGCCGATCCGTCATTGCATCGTCCACCTGATCGACAAAAAACCCGACGGCAGCCCTGCGGTCCTGCATGCCCGTGACTCCGAACTGGCCGAATCCCAGGCCATCGAGCACATGCTTGCCGACCTCAACGAAAGCTACAACGCCAAGCAGGGCAAAGCCTGGGGTTTTTTCCATGCCGAGTCCGGCGCGCATCCGTTCAGCGGCTGGCTGAAGGAGTACCTGGACGGCGGTAAGGACTTCACCGCCTTCAGCCGGATTGCCGTCGAACATCTGCAAAAGCTGATGGAGGAGTCCAACCTCTCGGTGGGCGGCCATGTGCTGTTCGCGCACTACCAGCAAGGCATGACCGACTACCTGGCGATCGCCCTGCTGCACCACAGTGAAGGCGTGGCGGTGAACGCCGAGCTGGACGTGACCCCGTCGCGCCACCTGGACCTGGGCCAGTTGCATCTGGCGGCGCGGATCAACGTCTCCGAGTGGCAGAACAACAAGCAGTCCAAACAGTACATATCCTTTATCAAAGGCAAGAACGGGAAAAAGGTTTCGGAGTATTTCCGCGACTTTATCGGCTGCCAGGAAGGCGTCGACGGCCCGGGCGAGACCCGCACCCTGCTCAAGGCCTTCAGCGACTTCGTCGAAAGCGAAGACCTGCCCGAGGACGACGCTCGGGAAAAAACCAAGACCCTGGTGGATTACGCCAGCAGCCAGGCCAAAATGGGCGAGCCGATGGGCCTGGAAGAGCTTTCCGGGCTGATTGACGAGGACCGTCCACGGGCGTTCTACGAACATATCCGCAACAAGGACTACGGCCTGTCGCCGGAGATCCCGGCCGACAAACGCACCCTGAACCAGTTCCGCCGCTTCACCGGTCGCGCCGAAGGCCTGTCCATCAGCTTCGAGGCGCACTTGCTGGGTTCGAAGATCGAGTATGACGAAGAGGCCGGGACCCTGATCATCAAGGGGCTGCCGACTCAACTGACCGATCAGCTCAAGCGACGCAAGGACTGAGCCGTGCTCACAGGCATGCTGAAGAAGGTCCTGCTGATCCTGCTGGTGGTGGTGGTCTATCAGAACTGGGGCAAGATCGAGCGGGTGTTCAATCCGGGGCAGATGGTCTCGGAACAGACCCGGGCCAAGGCCCGGGTGGTGCTCTACGCCACCGACTGGTGCGGCTACTGCAAGCAGACCCGGCGTTACCTCGACCAGAAAGGCATTCCCTACCAGGAATTCGATATCGAGAAAAACGCCGAGGCACGCAAGGCCTATCAGGCCCTGGGCGGCGGCGGGATTCCGATGCTGGACGTAAATGGCACCTTGATCCGTGGGTATGAGCCAGAGGCTATTCTGGCCGCGCTTCGATCCTGAAGCCGAGCCGTGGGAAGTGCACATGCACCCGCCCACCGCGCTCATCTTCACGGCTCACGATCAACTCTTCGCGACCGGCAAACACCAACTCGCCCGCTACCGGATCGACACCATAATCGGTCGCCGCGATGATCACCGACTGACCGGAGACAAAACCGTTCGGGTCAGTGAACGCCTCATCAGGCAGCGCGGCCGGCGTCGACTCGCGTGCCACCTGCAAGGCCTCCTCCGCCGTCATCTCACTCGGAGCACCATGCCCGAACGCCATGACCCGGGCGAACCAGACGGCCACCGCCGGATAGGCATCCACCAGCGGCGCGGTCACCGGCGTCGCCTTGAGGAACCACAGCGGATGGGCCATGGCGATATCGGCAATCGATGGCTCACCGAACAGGAAGTCGCCCTCCTCGTGCTGCAGTTGCTGCTCCAGCCGCGCCATAAATACCGGCCACTGGTGCTTGGCGATTTCCAACGGAACCTTCGAGGCCGAGCCGCCGCTGAACAGGCCGGCGCGGTCGATCATGAAGCCCTTGATCTGCTCCGGGGACAAGCGGGCAAAGCGCACCGCCACCGACTCGGGCTGGAATACCAGACTGACCGCATGACTGAACACCACTGAGTCGGCCCAGGCGGCAAAGGTCGCCGCGACCAGTTCCCGGCCCTCGGGGAACAGTCGCGGGGTGGCCTTTTCCTGCTCCAGGCGGCGAGCGATCAAGGCGGTGTCACAGTAGATATCGGCACCGATCTGCAGCACCGGGGTTTTCCGGTAGCCACCGGTCAGCGCGGTCAGGTCGGGTTTTGGCATGACCGGCGAGATATGTACCGAGCGCCAGGACAGGCCCTTGAAACCCAGCAGCAGGCGGGCCTTTTCGGCAAAGGGAGAGGTCGGGTAGTGATGAAGAATCAACTCAGACATGCTGGAGTCCGCCGGGCAAATAAGAACCCGCAGCTTAGCCTGCAAATCGTGAGCAGCCTACCCAGTCAGCCTGATGCTGTCTTATCAATGGTATCAATTGCCCGCGCCCCGGGTCATTTCCGCGCAGCCGCAAAAGCCTCCAGACTGAACCCCGCCGCCAGGGTTTCCTTGGCACTCTTGCGCAATTTCTTGATCAGGCGTTCCTGGCGCAGGGCCTCGCCCTTGTCGCGGCAGGCCTCCACATACACCAGCGCGACCGCCGGGCTGGAATAGAAGAAGCGCGCGCCCTTGCCACTTTGATGGGAGGCAAACCGCCGCTGCGGGTCATCGCTGATCCCGCAATACAGCGAGCCATTGGCGGCCCGCACCAGATAGACAAACCAGGGTTTGACCGCAGGCGCCGCCGGCTCGGTCTCGGCACTGAGCGTTTCGCTGATGTTCACGTGACAAAGGGCTTGATCGCTATTGAGGCCGCGATCTTAGCAGAACCTAGCGGCTCGCCTGGAAGGCCTTCAAACCTTTCAGGGCCTGGGCACGCACGGCGTTCCTGACCAAGGGCGTCCAACCCAGCAACAAGCCCTTGGTCCCCAACGCCTGACGCGACCAGCGCCACAGGTCGAAGTGGTCATGGTGTTCGCAGATCTTGCCGTCGCGAAACACAAAGCGCGCATGGATATCGTTGACCACGGTATTGCCGGTCTGGCTGAACAGGTAGGTCGCGACCCAATGGGCACCACCACTGCGCTCGTCGGCACGGACATTGTCGAAGGTCAGGGAGAAGTCCTTGGCCCGGCTGGCCAGCATGCGCCACATATCGCCAGCATCACGGCCACGCAACTCACCGAACGCCGGATCACTGAACACCACATCCTCGGTGTAGCAGGCACTCATGGCCTCGGCATCCAGCCGCTGGAAGGCTTTATAGAACTCAGTAATCAACGCGCTGTGGGCATCACTCATGAACGGGCTCCGTGCAGGTAAAAGGATCGCCTGCACGATAGTCTGCAAATGCCCGGCTGACTATCGGCATTCGCGATCCGAATACCGGGAGTGTGGGGCGATTCAGAGTTTTTCGCAGGTGACCTGGACATAACGCGCCCGACCGGCACCGAGCCCGAAGACGATGGCGCCCAGGCCGATCACGCCGAAGATCCAGCCCAGTGCCTCCCAACCCCCGGTGAGGTCATGCACCAACCCCACCGCGAACGGCCCCATGGACGCCAGGGTGTAACCGATGCCCTGGGCCATGCCCGAGAGGTTCGCCGCCACATGGGCATCGCGCGAGCGCAATACAATCAGGGTCAGCGCCAGGCTGAAGGTCCCGCCCTGCCCCAAACCGAGCAGGATCGCCCAGCCCCAGAGCCCTTCGAGCGGCGCATACAGGCAACCGAACAGGCCGCCCAACGTCAGCACCATGACCACGACAATCGCCAGCCGCTGATCCTTGCCCCGCGTCGCCAGCCAGGGCGTCGCCAATGAACTGATCAGTTGGATCAGAATCGAGCCGGACAGCACGATCCCCGCCTGGGTGGCGCTCAGGCCACGTCCGATCAGCACCGAAGGCAACCAGCCGAAGACGATATAGGCCAGGGACGATTGCAACCCCATATACAGGGTGACCTGCCAGGCCAGCGGATCGCGCAGTAAACCGCGCACACGGTAGGCCACGTGATGGGCACCGTGTTTCTGCCCCACCTGCGGCAACCAGAAAATCGCCGCGACCAATGCGGGCACGACCCAGAACCCCAGGCCGATCGACCAGCTTTCGGCAAAGTACTGGCTCAGCGGCACCGTGGCCCCCGCCGCCAACGCTGCGCCCAGGCACAGGGCCATGGTGTAGACACCGGTCATGGTCCCGGCCTGCTTCGCGAAGTCGCGTTTGACGATACCGGGCAACAGCACACCGATCACCCCGATGCTCGCACCGGCCAGCACACTGCCGGCAAACAGACCGAACTCGCCCAGGGAACTGCGCAGGATGATCCCGCCGGCCAGGGTCAGCAAAATTCCCAGCACCACCCGCTCGCTGCCGAAACGCCGGGCCAGCAACGGTGCCAGAGGTGCAGCCAAACCGAGGCAAAGCACCGGCAAGGTGGTCAACAGACCGGCCTTGGCCGCCGACAAGCCCAGGCTGCGGGAGACATCGCCGAGCAACGGCGCCATGCTCGACAACGCCGGGCGCAGATTCAGGGCCACCAGCACCAGGCCCAGCAGCAACAGCCAGGGCCGGCACAGCACGGGTTGTTGTTGCTGAACCAGATCGTCATCGGCTTCGGCGTCAATCAGCAGTCGATCAAGCTCTACAGGCCGCGAGTCGGCACCGGGTTCTACAGGAGCACGGGACAGGGGGCTCTCGTTTTCAAGGTTCATTGATCAAGCTCCGGCACAAGGCCTTGGCGCGCTCGGGGTCCTGTTGCTCCACCGCTTCGAGCATGGCCACATGCAGGTCGAACACCGATTGGCGACGGGGGGAGATATCCAGGGTCTGGCGCAGGGCGCCGGCGATCACGCTGGAAAAGTAGCGATACAACTCGCTGAGCATCGGGTTGTGCGCGGCGTCGATCAGGCGCTGGTGAAACACCAGGTCACAGCTGATGTAGCTGTCGAGATCGCCGTGATAGTGGTCGCCGCAGACATGCAGGGCCTCGCGCAGCCCTTTGAGGTCGTCCTCGGTCCGCCGCAGCGCCGCCAGGCCGACGGCCTCGACCTCAAAGCTGTGCCGGGTCTCGCGGGCCTGGTCGAGGGAACAGCGCGACAACGCCTGCATGGTCGCCAGCGGATCGATGGTCGCCCGCAGGTAGCTGCCGTCGCCCTGGCGGATCTCGATCAATCCGGAAAACGCCAGTACCCGCAGGGCTTCACGCATGGTGTTGCGGCTGATGCCCAGCTCCGCGGCCAATTCCGGTTCAGTGGGCAACCGCTCACCCACGGCCCAGGTGCCACGGCTAATGCGTTCGCGCAATTGCTCCAGGGCCTGGTCGACCAGGGAGCGCTTGATAAGAGGAATGCTTTGAGACATGGAAACTCGCCCTAACATCCAGTCATAGGATGAATTAGCCAAAAGGTTACTCCAAACCTGACTGCGAGTTCAAGAACCAACGTTTCCTACAGGAGATGGAGAATCCACCGCCTATCTAAAAATTACCCTTTAAGGGTAATTTTAAGCTCTACTACATCAAAGGTGTCTTATGGAAAAGAAAACACCTCATTACGATCTGGCGGCGATCAAGACGGACGTGACAAGACTTGGCGCCACAGCATTTACGCTAAGTGCCAGGGATGGCGGCAGAAAAATGGGGTTCACCCTCGCCGATATGCTGCAAATCATTAAATCGTTGGAAAGAAGGATGCTTTATAAATCAATGACCACCTACGCCGATCACAGAATCTGGCAGGACGTTTACCACTATCCGCTCCCAGGCAAATTGATTTATATAAAAGTGAGCTACCGCCCTGCTGGCGGACCTCCGGTGATCTCCTTCAAGGAGAGTGAGTCATGAAACGACAGGACTGCGTCAGCTGTGGCATGCACAACGCCATGCATTGGTTTGAAGATCGGAACTTCGAGGTCGACTTCAAAGCGTTGAAAAAATCGGTTCCCCGGCTGTCCGGCTGGCAGTGCGAGGCCTGCTCGGAGATCGAGCTTGATCCTGAAAGCGCCCAGCGTTATTCAGACGCAAGCGACGAGCTTGTCTATCAGTCGAGGCGAGAAGTCGCCAACGAGATGAAGCGAATCCGCCGCAAACTTCACTTCACTCAACGCGCGGCAGTGGAGCTGCTATCAGGTGGTGGGCACAATGCGTTCTCACGCTATGAAAGGGCAGAAATCGATCCACCAAAGCCTCTATTCGTACTGATGCATCTCCTGGACCGACACCCTGAACTGGTCGAAGACATCAAGAGCATCAGCGAAGGCAAGGCGCCTTGGCATCCACCCAGCCCCAGAGAAGGGAAACATTCACTCACCTGATCAACAAAACCCAGGCAAAAAAAAACCCGGACCAGGTCCGGGTTTTTCATTCAACGTCAGCCGATCAATGCAGGATCTGGCTCAGGAACAGCTTGGTCCGATCATTCTGCGGGTTGTCGAAGAAGTCGTTCGGTGCAGCCTGTTCGACGATTTCACCCTTGTCCATGAAGATCACGCGGTTCGCCACGGTACGGGCGAAACCCATTTCGTGGGTAACGCAGAGCATGGTCATGCCGTCTTCGGCCAAACCGATCATGGTGTCCAGCACCTCTTTCACCATTTCCGGGTCGAGCGCCGAGGTCGGTTCGTCGAACAGCATGATTTTCGGCTTCATGCACAAGGCACGGGCAATCGCCACACGCTGCTGCTGACCACCGGACAACTGGCCCGGGAACTTGTGGGCCTGCTCCGGGATACGCACGCGCTCCAGGTAATGCATGGCGATTTCTTCCGCCTGGCGCTTGGGCATCTTGCGCACCCACATCGGTGCCAGGGTGCAGTTCTGCAGGATGGTCAGGTGCGGGAACAGGTTGAAGTGCTGGAACACCATGCCGACTTCACGACGGATCGCTTCGATCTGCTTGAGGTCGTTGGTCAGTTCCACGCCATCGACCACGATGCGGCCCTGCTGGTGCTCTTCCAGACGGTTGAGGCAGCGGATGGTGGTCGACTTGCCCGAGCCCGACGGGCCGCAGAGGACGATACGTTCGCCCTGCTTGACGTTCAGGTTGATGTCTTTCAACACGTGGAACTGGCCGTACCACTTGTTCACGCCCTGCATCTGAATAATGCCTTCAGGACCCACAGGCTGTTTGATCGCTTCACTCATGACAAAACTCCTAACGCTTGTGGCCTGTGTCCAGCTTGCGTTCCAAATGCATGGAATAGCGGGACATACCAAAACAGAAAATCCAGAACACCAGGGCGGCGAACACGTAGCCTTCGGTGGCCATGCCCAACCATTTCGGGTCGGCGGCGGCTTGCTTGACGCTGTTGAGCAGGTCGAACAGACCGATGATGATCACCAGGCTGGTGTCCTTGAACAGCGCAATCAAGGTGTTGACGATCCCCGGGATCACCAGCTTCAAGGCTTGCGGCAGAATCACCAGGCCCATGGCGCGCCAGTAACCCAGGCCCATGGCGGCAGCGGCTTCGTACTGGCCCTTGGGAATGGCTTGCAGGCCACCGCGGACCACTTCGGCGACATAGGCCGACTGGAACAGGATCACGCCGATCAGCGCCCGCAGCAGCTTGTCGAAGTTCATGCCTTCAGGCAGGAACAACGGCAGCATCACCGAGGACATGAACAGTACGGTGATCAACGGCACGCCACGCCAGAACTCGATGAAGGTCACGCAGACCACCTTCACCGCCGGCATGTTCGAACGCCGTCCCAACGCCAGCATGATCCCCAGCGGCAAGGCCCCGGCGATACCGACGGTGGCGATGACCAGGGTCAGCATCAGGCCGCCCCACTCGGTGGTGGCAACGCTGGGCAGGCCCAGGTAACCGCCGCGCAGCAGGGTGAAGGCGATGATCGGGTACAGCACCAGGAAACTCAGGCCGTAGATCGCCTTGCGCGGGAAGCGCGGGATGAACAACGGCGCCACGCCGATGATCGCCAGCAACACGGTCAGGTCCACGCGCCAGCGCATCACGGGCGGGTAGTAACCATACATGAACTGGCCGAAACGCTGCTCGATAAACACCCAGCAGGCGCCGCTCTTGGTGCAGTCGGCGCGGGTGGTGCCGACCCAGTTGGCGTCCAGGATGGCCCAGTGCAGCAGCGGCGGGATGATCAGGTAGATCAGGTAGAAGGCGAACAGGGTCAGCAGCGTGTTGAGCCAGCTGGAGAACATGTTTGCCCGCATCCACGCCACCACGCCAATACTGTTGCTCGGCGGTGGCATGTCGGGTTTGAAAGTATGCGAACTCATGGGCGTTTCCTCACCGCTCGATCAGCGCAATGCGCTTGTTGTACCAGTTCATCAGCAGGGAAATGCTGATACTGATCGCCAGGTACACGCTCATGGTGATGGCAATGACTTCGATGGCCTGCCCGGTCTGGTTCAGCACCGTACCGGCAAACAGCGAAACCATTTCCGGGTAACCGATACCGGCGGCCAGGGACGAGTTCTTCGCCAGGTTCAGGTATTGGCTGGTCAGCGGTGGGATGATCACGCGCAGGGCTTGCGGGATGATCACCTTGCGCAGGGTCGGACCGTTACGCAGGCCCAGGGAGCGCGCCGCCTCGGTCTGGCCGTGGCTGACCGACTTGATGCCCGAGCGTACGATCTCGGCGATAAACGCCGCGGTGTACACCGTCAGGGCCAGGGTCAAGGCCAGCAACTCCGGGATCAATACCCAACCGCCGACAAAGTTGAACCCTTGCAGCTGGGGCATCTCCCAATGCACGGGGGCACCGAAGACCAGGGCACACAACGCCGGGATCACCAGGAACAAGGCCAGGCCGGCCCAGAACTTGTGGAACGGCACGCCGGTTTCTTCGAAGCGCTTGGTCGCCCAGCGGCTCATCAGCACGATGGCCACGATGGCCAACACGACGCTGATCACGAACGGCCAGAACCCCGCGGAAGCAATAGCCGCTGGCATATTCAGGCCACGGCTGCTGACGAAGAACATATCCCCGAAGTTATGGCTGTTGCGCGGTCCCGGCATGGTCAGGAATACCGCGAAGTACCAGAACAGGATCTGCAGCAACGGCGGGATGTTACGGAACACCTCGATATAGACGGTGGCCAGCTTGTTGATCACCCAGTTCGACGACAGTCGCGAGACGCCGATGATGAACCCCAGCAGGGTCGCCAGGATAACGCCGATCACGGTCACCAGCAGGGTGTTGAGCAGGCCGATGACAAACACCCGGGCATAGCTGTCCGATTCGGTGTAGTCGATCAGGTGCTGGGCGATGCCGAAACCGGCACTGCGCTCAAGAAAGCTGAAACCCGAGGTAATGCCACGGTGTTGCAGGTTGGTCTGGGTATTGTGAAACAGGTACCAGCCCAACGAGACCACCGCGACAATCGTGATGATCTGAAATAGCCACGCACGCACTTTGGGGTCGCTGAGACTGAGTCTCTGCTTGGGTGCGCCGATTTTATTTTGCATGAAGTGCCCCAGGAAAAACGGAACAAGAACATCGCCCGGCAGTTGGCCTGCCGGGCGATAGGTCAATCAGCGCACAGGTGGTGCGTATTGAATGCCGCCCTTGGTCCACAGAGCGTTCAGGCCACGGTCGATTTCCAGAGGAGTGCTCTTGCCGAGGTTTTTCTCGAAGATCTCGCCGTAGTTACCGACCTGGGAAACGATCTTGACGACCCAATCCTTCGGCAGTTTCAGGTCCTTGCCGTATTCGCCGTCGGCGCCCAGCAGACGAGCAACGTCCGGGTTCTTGGTCGACTTGGCTTCTTCCAGGACGTTTTTCGAAGTGATACCGGCTTCTTCGGTGTTGAGCAGCGCATAGCCGACCCAACGCACGATGGCCAGCCACTCGTCGTCGCCGTTACGTACCACTGGGCCCAGAGGCTCCTTGGAGATGGTTTCCGGCAGTACCACGTAGTCTTTCGGCGAAGCCAGCTTGCTGCGCTGGGCGAACAGCTGGGATTTGTCCGAGGTCAGTACGTCGCAACGACCGGATTCCAGCGACTTGGCGCTTTCGTCGGAGGTGTCGAAGGTGATCGGGGTGTACTTCAGGCCATTGGCGCGGAAGTAGTCGGACACGTTCAGCTCGGTGGTGGTACCGGCCTGGATGCAGATGGTCGCGCCATCCAGTTCCTTGGCACTTTTCACGCCCAGTTTGGTGTTGGCCAGGAAGCCGACGCCATCGTAGTAGGTGATGAAGCCCGGGAATTTCAGGCCCATGCCGGCGTCGCGGGAGCTGGTCATGGTGGTGTTACGCGACAGGATGTCGATTTCGCCGGATTGCAGCGCGGTGAAGCGCTCCTTGGCGTTCAACTGGCTGAAGTGGACCTTGGTCGCGTCGCCGAAAACGGCTGCGGCCACGGCACGGCAGACGTCAGCATCGATACCGACGATATTGCCCTTGGCATCAGGTACCGAGAAACCCGGCAAGCCGTCACTCACGCCGCACTGAACAAAACCCTTCTTCTGTATGGCATCCAGGGTAGCGCCCGCTTGCGCGAAACCGCTGACGCCCAGTACGACGGCTGCAGTCACGACTGCCAGGGTGGATTTCAACATCTTCATTCAAACCTCCAGTTGCTCTTGTTGTGTCGGAGCTAGAGTCTAGCCGCACCCTTATGAGGCGTTGTTAACCCGTGCTGGCTTTTTTTTGGGTCAAGCGGCTAAAGACTTGAGCTATGAGTTTAGTAGGAGAAAGTCTCCCGTCTGTAAAACTCACCGCCCACCAAATTGGCCGAACGGGCCTCAGCCCTTTCCAGATTCGCTAAAGCCCTGCCGGCCCTCGGCGAACGTGAATCAGAACCCGCCGAGACGGATTCATTTGCTATCCCACGGCCAGCGGTAGACTGATAGTGTTACCGCCAGGGGTGAATGCATTCACTCGGTTCTCCCATAGCAAAGCCCGTACCATAGTGGCGGCTAAAGCGATTCAGCCACAGGTCAATAGAAAAACATTCAACAACGCGACATTTTATTAACAAATCCACTCTTTACGCACCATCACCGCGCACACATCTGGAGCGCACGCACACTAATGGAGCACACATGACTGAGCCGCTGATCATTCACCCCGCCAAGACCGCAGACGCCTGTGTTATCTGGCTTCACGGCCTGGGGGCCGACCGTTACGACTTCCTGCCGGTGGCCGAGACGCTGCAGGAGAGCCTGACGAGCACGCGCTTCGTCCTGCCCCAGGCGCCGACCCGCGCCGTGACCATCAATGGCGGCTACGCCATGCCCAGCTGGTATGACATCAAGGCCATGAGCCCGGCGCGTTCGATCAGTTTTGAAGAGCTTGAAGAGTCCGCAGCGACCGTCATCGAATTGCTGGAAGCCCAGCGGGCTGCGGGTATCGACCCTTCGCGGATCTTCCTCGCGGGCTTTTCCCAGGGTGGCGCCGTGGTGCTGCACACCGCCTACCTGAGGTGGCAAGGCGCCCTCGGCGGCGTGCTGGCGCTCTCGACCTACGCCCCGACCTTCAGCGATTCCCTGCAGCTTTCCGCCAGCCAACAGCGAATTCCAGCCCTTTGCCTGCATGGCCACTATGACGAGGTGGTCCAGAACGCCATGGGTCGAACCGCCTATGAGCACCTGAAACGCCTTGATGTCACCGTGACATGGCAGGAATACCCAATGGGCCACGAAGTGTTACCCGAGGAAATCCGGGACATCGGTACCTGGCTGGCCGCTCGTTTGCGCTGATATCGGTAACGCACTACGCCGCGCCCGATTCTTGCATTACACTGGCCGGCGTACATTCCTTAACCAAATTAACGAGATGACCGTGCTCAAAGCACTCAAAAAAATATTCGGTAAAAGCGAGGCTGAGCAGCTCGCACCAGGCTCCAGCGCCCCTGTTCCCAACTCCGATAGCCGCCACCACGGCCAACCTGCGGAGCGCGCCGAGCCTGTCGCCAAACCGAAAGCCCCGGCCGCCATCCCGGAACAGCCCGCTGCGGCGGTTGAGGCGCCACGCGTCGAACAGCCGAAAGCCGAGCAACCGCGCCGTGAACGAGCGCCGAAGCCTCCCGTCAAACCCTGGAAACTCGAGGACTTCGTCGTCGAGCCCCAGGAAGGCAAGACCCGCTTCCACGATTTCAAGCTGGCCCCCGAGTTGATGCACGCCATCCAGGACCTCGGTTTCCCTTATTGCACGCCGATCCAGGCGCAGGTCCTGGGCTTTACCCTGGCCGGCAAGGACGCCATCGGGCGCGCCCAGACCGGTACCGGCAAGACCGCCGCGTTCCTGATCTCGATCATCACCCAGCTGTTGCAGACCCCACCGCCGAAAGAACGCTACATGGGTGAGCCGCGGGCGCTGATCATCGCGCCGACCCGCGAGCTGGTGGTGCAGATTGCCAAGGACGCCGCCGACCTGACCAAGTACACCGGCCTCAACGTCATGCAGTTCGTCGGTGGCATGGACTTCGACAAACAGCTCAAGCTGCTCGAAGCCCGTCACTGCGACATCCTGGTCGCCACGCCTGGCCGCCTGCTGGACTTCAACCAGCGCGGCGAAGTGCACCTGGACATGGTCGAAGTCATGGTCCTGGACGAAGCCGACCGTATGCTCGACATGGGTTTTATCCCCCAGGTCCGGCAGATCATCCGCCAGACCCCGCCGAAGAACGAACGCCAGACCCTGCTGTTCTCGGCCACCTTCACCGAAGACGTGATGAACCTGGCCAAGCAATGGACCACCGACCCGTCCATTGTCGAGATCGAAGCGCTGAGCCCGGCCAACGCCAACGTTGAACAGCACGTCTATGCCGTAGCCGGTGCCGACAAGTACAAGCTGCTCTACAACCTGGTCACCGACAATGGTTGGGAGCGGGTGATGGTCTTCGCCAACCGCAAGGACGAAGTGCGGCGGATCGAGGAACGCCTGGTACGCGACGGCGTCAATGCCGCGCAATTGTCCGGCGACGTGCCGCAGCACAAGCGCATCAAGACCCTGGAAGGTTTCCGCGAAGGCAAGATCCGCGTGCTGGTGGCCACCGATGTGGCCGGGCGCGGGATTCATATCGACGGCATCAGCCACGTGATCAACTTCACCCTGCCGGAAGTGCCGGACGACTACGTCCACCGCATCGGCCGGACCGGGCGAGCGGGCGCCGACGGCGTGTCCATCAGCTTCGCCGGTGAAGACGACTCCTACCAGTTGCCAGCGATCGAGACCCTCCTCGGGCACAAGATCAGCTGCGAAATGCCACCCACCGAGCTGTTGCGGCCGGTGGTGCGCCAGCGTCCGGCCTGATCGCCCAGGCCGAAAGGCACGCTGCACGACAAAACGTCGCCCGATACCCGGCGGCGTTTTTTTTCGTCCGGAGATTGCCGAATTAAACTAAAAGTCCATAATGGACAAATTAGTTTATAAAATCATTCGGGAGCACCCCATGTCCGGCCACACCCCCTACGTGATCGACAGCCAGCAGGCCCATCGACTCCTGCAGCAGATCGACGTGCCGCAGATCCTGTGCAAACTGTTTCGCGACCTGGCGGCCGGGCAGGCGGTGCAACCGGCGCAGCAGCTGGTGGAGTTCCCACAGGGTGCCGGCGACTTTATCAACTACCTCGGTGTGCTGGCCGACGACCAGGTCTATGGCGTCAAGACCTCGCCCTATATCGTCCGCGAGCAAGGTCCGCTGGTGACCGCCTGGACCCTGCTGATGTCCATGCAGACCGGCCAGCCGCTGCTGCTCTGCGATGCCGGCGAACTGACCACCGCGCGCACTGCGGCGACCACCGCCGTGGCCGTGGACGCCCTGGCTCCGCTGGACGCCAAACGCCTGGCCATCGTCGGCAGCGGTCCGGTGGCCCAGGCCCATCTGCACTACGCCAAGGGGCTGCGCGATTGGCAGGACATCAGCCTCTACTCGCCCAATGTGAATGCCGACAAGCGCGCACGCCTGAACGACATCGAGCCCCGTCTGCGGATCGTCGAACACCTGGAGCAAACCCTGGACGACGCCGACGTCATCCTGCTCTGCACCTCCTCGGCGACCCCGGTCATGGACCCGAGCCAGCTGCGCAAGCCGGCGCTGATCACCTCCATCAGTACCAATGCCGTGCGCGCCCACGAGGTGCCGCCGCAGGCCCTGAGCGACATGCAGGTCTACTGCGACTATCGCAAGACCACACCGGGTTCGGCTGGAGAAATGTTGATTGCCGCCAGCCAGCACGGCTGGGACGCCGGGCAGATCCATGGCGACCTGGCCGAATTGCTGAGCGAGCAGACACCCCGGCCGACGTACGAACGCCATGTGTTCTTCCGCTCCATCGGCCTGGGCCTGGAAGACATCGCCCTGGCCAATGCGCTTTATCATCTGCATCACAAGGCAAGCTGAACACCAGCTCCCACAGGTTACGCATACAGCCTTTAGACCCCAGCAGGAGGCCTTGAATGAACCAGGCAGACTTCATCATCATCGGCGGCGGCATTGCCGGCGCCTCCACCGGTTTCTGGCTGGCCCGGCATGGCCGGGTGATCGTGCTCGAACGGGAATCGCACCCGGGCTATCACTCCACCGGACGTTCCGCCGCCCTCTACACCGCTGCCTACGGCACACCCCAGGTGCGCGCCCTGACCCTCGCCAGCCGGGCTTTCTTCGACGCCCCGCCGCCCGGCTTCGCCGAACACCCGTTGCTCACCCCACGGGGCGAAATGACCGTGGACTTCACGGGCGACCCGGACGAATTGCAACAGCAATACCTCAGCGCCAAAGCCAGCGTGCCCGAGATGCAGTTGCTCAGCGCCGACGAGGCCTGCGCCCGCCTGCCGATCCTGCGCCGGGAAAAAGTCCACGGGGCGATCTACGACCCCAGCGCCAGCGACATCGACACCGACGCCCTGCACCAGGGCTATCTGCGTGGTATCCGCCGCCAGCAGGGGGAGATTCACACCGACTGTGAAGTCCTTGGCCTTGAGCGCGATGCCAACGGCCTGTGGCAGGTCCACACCGCCGGGCAAACCTTCAGCGCCAAGGTACTGATCAACGCCGCCGGCGCCTGGGCCGACCAGATCGGCGAACTGGCCGGTGCCCGTCCCCTGGGCCTGCAGCCCAAGCGCCGCGCGGCCTTTATCTTCGCGCCGCCCGAAGGCCTGGATAACCACGACTGGCCGATGCTGGTCAGCCTCGACGAATCCTTCTATATGAAGCCGGATGCCGGCATGTTCCTCGGCTCGCCGGCCAACGCCGACCCGGTCGAGCCCCACGACGTGCAACCCGAAGAACTGGATATCGCCATGGGCATCTACCAGATCGAGGAAGCCACCACCCTGACCATCCGCCGCCCGACCCGCACCTGGGCCGGCCTACGCAGTTTTGTCAGCGACGGCAATCTGGTCTCCGGTTTCGATCCCCTGGTCCCCGATCTGTTCTGGGTCGCGGCCCAGGGCGGCTACGGCATCCAGACTTCACCGGCGATGGGCCAGGCCAGTGCGGCGCTGGTGCGTGGCGAAGCCTTGCCCGAGCAGATCGCGCAGTTCGGACTCGACGCCGCGATGCTTTCCCCTGCCCGTCTCGGATGACGACTGGCGCTGATTGCGGCACACTCGTTAGTACGCCCGTACCCGGGGCGCTACCCTTTCGCCGCTCGGTGATCAGGCCAACCTCCTGCGAGGCGACCGGATCACCGCACCAGCTGTTTTCCTTCGGCTCCCCCCAAGGATGCTGAAGTTGCCTGGAGAATCACCATGACAGCCAAACAGGCTCCCGCCCTGGATAACTTCCGGGCGATCGCCGATGCCATCGCCACGTTATTCTTTCCCCATGCCGAAGTGGTGCTGCACGACTTGCACACGCAACGGATCGACTACATCGCCAACAACATCTCCAAACGCGAGATCGGCGATGACGCGGCGCTGGAAGACATGCTTGAGGAAGGCATCAACGAGCGCAATATCGGTCCTTACGAGAAACTCAACTGGGACGGCCAGAAGATTCGCAGCGTCAGCACCATACTGCACGACGCCCAGGGCACGCCGTTGGCGGTGCTGTGCATCAACCTGAATATTTCCCTGTTCGAAAGCGCCAGGGCGGCGCTGGATCTGTTCCTCTCACCGAACAAACTGATCCCGCAGCCCGATGCGCTGTTTCGCGATGACTGGCAGGAGCGGATCAATACCTTCCTGCACAGCTGGCTGCGTCAGCGGCAGTTGGGACTGAACCTGCTGACCCGCGACCACAAGCGCGAACTGGTGCTGGCGTTGCACGCCGAGGGCGCGTTCAAGGGCAAGAGCGCGGCCAACTATGTGGCCAATGTGCTGAATATGGGGCGGGCGACGGTGTACAAACACCTGAAGGAGTTGAAGGCGGAGGTCTGAGGGCTCCCCATCGTCAATGTGATGTGAATAGCCGATATGGATGCCAACACCGAACCTTGTAGGAGCAGGGCTTGCCCGCGAAGCTTTTGGCGGCCTCAAGGGCCCCTTCGCGGGCAAGCCGGGACGCCGGACCGCCTGCTCCTACAGGACCGTGTTCAGCCTTAAGTAACGGATATTGAAATTACGCCACGGTGCTACCCATCAGTCGCCGTAGATATCCGTCTTGAAGTACTTGCCCTCGATCTTCTGGTACTCGCCGCTGGTGCGCAGCCCGTCGATGGCCTTGTTCAGTTTGCCTACCAGCTCGGTGTTACCTTTGCGCACTGCGATCCCGGCGCCCTCGCCCACATACTTCGGATCTTTCAGCTCCGGCCCGACAAAGGCGTAACCGGCGCCGCGCGGCATCGAGAGGAAATCGTCCAGCGGAATGGTGTCGGCAAAGATCGCGTCCAGACGCCCGGATGCCAGGTCCATGTAGATTTCTTCGTTGTTGCTGTAGCGCATCACCTTGATGCCCAACGGCTCGAAGACTTCCGTGGCGTAACGGTCGGTGGTGGTGGAACGCTGCACACCGACGGTCTTGCCCTTCAGGCTGGCGTACTTGTCATCCACCACCGCGCCCTTCTTCATCACCAGGCGCGAGGACGTGAAATAGTACTTGTGGGTGAAATCCACCGACTTCTTGCGCTCATCGGTGATGGTCATGGACGACAGCGCCGCGTCGATCTTCTTGACCTTCAAGGCCGGGATCAGGCCGTCGAACTCGCCTTCGATCCACTCGCACTTGACCTTCATCTGCGCGCACAGGGCATTGCCGATGTCGTAGTCGAAACCGACGATGGTGCCTTCGGCGGTCTTCGAAGCAAAGGGCGGGTATGCCGCCTCGATGCCGATACGCAAGGTCGGCTCGGCGGCAAACGCCGTGCTGCCGGCCAGCAGACCCAATGCCAGGCCGCCGATCAGGGTGAACTTCTTCATGCTGGAACTCCCGCTCTTTATTTGAGGTGTTGTGGCAAGACAGTAGAAGGAAGACGATAACGCTATTTTGTACTTATAAATCCATCGTGGACTTATTAGTACAAATCGTCAACGAACAAATGCGTGCACTCTGTCAGAAAGCCATGCACGGATGAATGTTTGAGGGTGCCCGAATGGGCGGCGTAAGGTTCGAGGGCCTCTTCGCGGGCAAGCCCTGCTCCTACAAAGTGAGGTCGTTCACCGGCTTTGTGTACGACACCGCACTGTAGGAGCAGGGCTTGCCCGCGAAGAGGCCGGTTCAAACAATGCAAGACTCGGGAGCACCACATTGGCCTGCGCCGATCTCATAGACGCAAACCACTACTTCCAGCGCTCTGCCGCTGCCTGGTCGCTGACGCGCCCCTCGACCCAGCGCGGGCCGTCGGCGGTGTTTTCCTTTTTCCAGAACGGTGCCTGGGTTTTCAGGTAGTCCATGACGAAATTGCAGGCATCGAACGCGGCCTGACGATGGGCACTGGTGACCCCGACAAACACGATCGGCTCACCCGGCTCCAGGGCGCCGACCCGGTGCAGCACTTCCAGCCCGAGCAACGGCCAGCGTTCATGGGCTTGCGTGACAATCTTGCCCAGGGCCTTTTCGGTCATCCCCGGATAATGTTCGAGGAACATCCCCGCTACTTCACGCCCGTCGTTGAAGTCGCGCACGTAGCCGACAAAACTCACCACCGCGCCGATCCCCAGGTTGGCGGCGTGCAAGGCATTGACCTCAGCCCCCGGATCGAACGCCTGCGCCTGCACGCGAATCGCCATTTCAGCCTCCGGTCACCGTGGGGAAAAATGCCACTTCATCGCCATCGGCCAACGGCTCGGCGAGGGAGCACAGGTCCTCGTTGCGCGCGCACATCAGGTTCTGTTCGCCAAGGACCTGTGTGTCTTCTCGTAACAGCAGGAACCGGCGGACATCATCGACGCTGGTGAAGTCCCCCTCCACCGCCAACTCATCCATCCCGAGCACTTCACGATAACGGGCAAAGAACTTCACCACGATCTTCATGGCGCATCCGCCAGGTAGTGCCCGCTCTTGCCGCCGAGCTTTTCCAGCAGGCAGACGTTTTCGATGATCATGCCGCGGTCCACCGCCTTGCACATGTCATAGATCGTCAGCGCCGCGACACTCGCCGCCGTCAGCGCTTCCATCTCCACGCCAGTCTGCCCGGACAGCTTGCAGCGCGCGACGATGCGCACGGCATCCTCGCCGTCGGCACTCAGCTCGACCTTGACGCTGGTGAGCATCAGCGGATGACAGAGGGGAATCAGCTCGGAAGTTTTCTTCGCCGCCTGGATACCGGCGATCCGCGCCACGGCGAACACATCGCCCTTGGGGTGGCCGCCGCTGATGATCATTTGCAGGGTCTCGGGCAACATGCGCACGCGGGCCTGGGCCACCGCCTCGCGGAAGGTCACGGCCTTGTCGGTGACGTCGACCATATTGGCGCGGCCTTGGGAATCGAGATGAGTCAGCACAGCGATACTCCTGATCAGGAGCGTCGATTGTAAACCTGCGGGTCAGCTTTGCGCGACAGGGCTAATAAAAAGGGCGGCCGCCTGGCCGCCCCTGGGTGTGGATGGGATTACAGGTGGGATTCGGCGTATTCGGCCAGGATCGAACGCGGCACGCCCTGCAGGGTGATGTGCACGCCGTTCGGGAAGTCCTTGAAGCGTTCGGTCAGGTAGGTCAGCCCGGAGCTGGTCGCGGACAGGTAAGGGGTGTCGATCTGTGCCAGGTTGCCCAGGCACACCACTTTGGAACCGGCGCCGGCACGGGTGATGATGGTTTTCATCTGGTGCGGCGTGAGGTTCTGGCACTCATCGATCAGGATCAGGCTCTGCTGGAAGCTGCGCCCGCGGATGTAGTTCAGGGATTTGAACTGCAGCGGCACCTTGCTGAGGATGTAGTCGACGCTGCCATGGGTGCTTTCGTCATCCATATGCAAGGCTTCGAGGTTGTCGGTGATCGCCCCCAGCCAAGGCTCCATCTTCTCCGCCTCGGTGCCGGGCAGAAAACCGATTTCCTGGTCCAGGCCCTGCACGCTACGGGTCGCGATAATGCGCCGATAGCGCTTGCTGACCATGGTCTGCTCGATGGCGGCGGCCAGGGCCAGGATGGTTTTCCCGGAACCGGCGGCACCGGTCAGGTTGACCAGGTGGATGTCCGGATCGAGCAAGGCGAACAGCGCCAGGCTCTGGTAGATGTCACGCGGTTTCAGGCCCCAGGCTTCCTGGTGCAACAGGGGTTCCTGATGCAGATCGAGAATCACCAGCACATCGGCGCGGATCTCCTTGACCCAACCGACAAAGCCTTGTTCGTCGATGATGAATTCGTTGACATGCACCGCCGGCAGGTTGTCGGTCAGTTGCACCTGGTGCCAGGTGCGGCCATGGTCCTGGCGGGTCTCGACCTTGCTGACGCGGTCCCAGAACGAGCCTTTGACGTCGTGATAACCGTTGGGCAGCAAGGACACGTCGTCGACCAACTGGTCGGTGCTGTAGTCCTCGGCCGCAATCCCGCAGGCGCGCGCCTTGAGGCGCATGTTGATGTCCTTGGTCACCAGGACCAGGCGCAGGTCCTTGTCCCGCGCATGCAGATCGATCAACTGATTGATGATGATGTTGTCGTTCAGGTGCTCCGGCAGCACCAGGTTCGGTTCGCTGCGCTTGCTCATCAGGATCGACAGCAGGCCCTTGGGACCGCTCTTGCCACGCTGGATCGGGACGCCCAGCTCGACGTCCTCGGGGCAGGCGTCGCCCAGGGTCTTGTCGATGAGGCGGATCGCCTGCCGGCATTCGGCGGCGACGCTGTGATGCCCGCCCTTGAGCTTGTCGAGCTCCTCGAGCACGGTCATCGGGATGGCGACATGGTGTTCTTCGAAATTGAGCAGGGCGTTTGGATCGTGGATCAGTACGTTGGTATCGAGCACGTAAAGGATAGGCTGGTTGGAAGAAGGAGTGCGTCCGTGATCATCCATACTCGGTCACCTTTGTGGGAGCCAGTCGACGCAATACCTTGACGGTGATGCGCCTCGAAGTGACCGCCGAATTCGCCTGTGAAGGGGCAGGCGTTCTGTGCACAAGTAGGGTCTTGTAAGACGCCACCTGTGTCGCAGGTTTCGGCGGTCTGACTCCGTAATACCGCAAAAGACATGACAGGAAAAAGCACTTTGACGTTTTTTTGAAGTTTATTTTTCAAGCTGACGAATAGCCCTTGGCGAGGGGCCCGCACACCGTTAAAGTCGGAAGTCCGCCTGCACTGAAATCATCACCTGTTTTTTCCCCGGCCCAACAAATACGGGCACTTGGGTTTTCCCTCTCTAACGAAACGCCTCCTTGCACTCCTGCCAGCCGATCCCGCTTTCGGCGGTCTGCTTGAGCAGCCAGGGCAACGCCGTGCGCGCTTTGTCCTGGGTGTCATGGAAGACGATGACGCCACGGCGCCAGAGCAGCATCAAGGTCATCACCCGCTGGGCGGACTGCTCGGCGCTGAGTTTGCCGGTGGCATCCGCCGAATCGATGTCCCACAAGGCGACCTGCAAGTGCTGGGCCTTGAAAAACGCCGCGCCGTCGGCCCGCCGCTGCCCGTAAGGCGGGCGGAACAGCGCGGCATAGTTGTTCGGCAAGGCGCTCTGCACCAACGAGATGCTGCGCAGGATCGAATCCTCCCAGTCCTGCCATTGACTGTGGGAACGGTACTGCCAGCCTTCCACACCCACGCATTGCTGGCGGTAAAGCTCGCGCACCGCCGGCATCGAGGTCTTGTCCAGGCGGGCCTGCAAGGCATTGCCGAGGACAAAGAACAGGCCGCTCATCTTCTGTTTGCGCAGGTAGTCGGCCAATTCATCGGTATTGCCCTGGGCTATGGTCGGTCCACCGTCGAAGGTCAGCAGGAACAGGCGGTCGTTGAAGCCCTCGCCATTGCGCTCGTGGTCGCCCATCAACTGGATTTCGCTGCTGGTCTGCGGCAACAGCGCGGCCAGGCGCAGTTGCTCGTCCAGGTAACGTTCATTGAATGCCCGGGCCGGGTCGGCCCAGCGGACATAAAAGGAGTCATCGGCGACCCGGAACTTGCCGGCGGCTTTTTGCAGGCTGTCCATGTCCACGACATAGAAACAGAAGGACGCATCCTCGTCGCAGCTCTGCTGGGCGGCGTTGTAGCTGGTCAGCAGGCGCTGCCACATGCGCTGGCGCACCGCGTCGATGGCGGTCATGTTGATCTGCTTGAGGCCCAGGCGCTTTTTCAGGGCCGGCTCGTCGAGCAGTTCGCTGACCAGCAGCAGATGGGCGAACATCAGGATTTGCGCGCGCGAGGCGACATCGAACAGCGCCGGGCTGCTCAGTTGTTCGGGCCAGGTGCTGCGATCCAGGGTCGCGGGGTCGTTCGGCGCGGCAACGGCGGCGAAGCAGGCCAGCAGGGCCGAGAAGAAAAGAACGATACGCAAAAGGGTGCCTCCATTTCAGAACCCGCCGCGCACTATAGCCGATCCTGTGTCGCCCCTATCGCCATCATAGGTGGAGTCAAACCGCCCAACCCCCTAGAATCCTCCGACGATTAAAGGAGACGACTTCATGCTGATGGTGATTTCCCCCGCCAAGACCCTCGATTTCGAAACACCGGCGGTGACCCAGCGCTTCACCCAACCGCAGTACCTGGACCACTCCCAGGAGTTGATCGAGCAACTGCGCACCCTCAGCCCGGCGCAGATCAGCGAGCTGATGCACGTCTCCGACAAGATCGGCGGCCTCAATGCCGCACGTTTCGGCAGCTGGAACCCGGCCTTTACCCCCGACAACGCCAAACAGGCGCTGCTGGCGTTCAAGGGTGACGTCTACACCGGCCTCCACGCCGAAGACTTCAGCGACGCCGACTTCGACTACGCCCAGACCCACCTGCGCATGCTCTCCGGCCTCTACGGCCTGTTGCGCCCGCTGGACCTGATGCAGCCCTATCGCCTGGAAATGGGCACCAAATTCGCCAACGCCCGGGGCAAGGACCTCTATGCCTTCTGGGGCACGCGCATCAGCGAATGGCTCAATGATGCCCTGGCCGCACAAGGGGACGAGGTGCTGCTGAACCTGGCGTCGAACGAGTACTTCTCGGCGGTCAAACGCTCGGCCCTGAACGCGCGGATCATCAACACCGAGTTCCGCGACCAGAAGAACGGCCAGTACAAGATCATCAGTTTCTACGCGAAGAAGGCCCGGGGGATGATGGCGCGGTTTGTGATCCGGGAACGCATCCAGAACCCTGAGCAATTGAAGGCGTTCGACGAACAGGGCTACCGGTTCAGTGCGGAACTGTCCAAGGCGGACAATCTGGTGTTTTTGCGCGATCACGCGCCGGAGTAACGCAGTTCGTCGTAGTACCGCGTTACCGTTCTTCGCGGGCAAGCCCTGCTCCTACAAGTTTATGTCGCACACAAAATTTATGGACGACTGATAACTGTAGGAGCAGGGCTTGTCGGGACGCCGCACCGCCGCGAAGAGGCCAGCACAAACACCACAATCCCCCCAGACCAACACATCTGATGCCCTGCCCCACCCGGTGCGTTACACGTAATGTGTAACCCCGACGATCCCCCCTTCTCCCCTCCTGCAACACCCCCAAAAGCCCAATTAATTGACGCCAATAAACCGACCGTTACAACAATGAAAATTCTTTCACTCGACATTTCAGATTTTTTTGAGTAGTGGCACCAAAATTTTTTCTCCATAGTGGCAAACCACCATCTCGGCATTTTCAATCCCCATAACTAAAGGGCGAAACGGAAAGTGCTATCAATATGAAGCCGTGCCATCTTTCATCCTGTTTCCAGGTTTCTCAGGAAACAGGATGAGCGGACTGGAACTTATGTTCCGAAACATTGCTCATACCACCCGTAACGATTCTCACAGAGCTTGTAAGAGAAGACTTACATGGAGGCGAGATGAAATGTTTAAGTTGCCAACAGCGACTTACAACCGCGCCCCACACTTTCAACCGACAGTAAAGGACAGGAGATACGCACCCATGATATCCCCTACAAAGGCCAAGGCAGGCCCTCAGACAAAGCCGTTGCGCGGCGGCCACAACCTGTTGATCCACAATAATTTTTCCGTGGATACAAGCAGGCACTAGGCACGCTGGCAAAGGCCTTCCCGTGGAAGGCCGGCCGTATTCAAGGGCATGCCCCTAATAACAAGGCCACGCTGCGCACAACTTGAGTGCAATTATTTAGCCACTCGACACTTATATGCCTGCATTCGCAGCTGCGACCTCTTTGGGCCGCCCTGCGAGTGCGCCACGCTGACTGACTAACATTAACTTCGGCCATTTAATGGCGTGATCAAGATAGAGGTAAATACAATGCGCATCAGCATATTCGGTTTGGGTTACGTCGGTGCAGTCTGCGCCGGTTGCCTGTCTGCACGGGGCCATGATGTGGTTGGCGTCGATATCTCCCAGGACAAGATCGACCTGATCAACAACGGCAAATCGCCGATTGTCGAACCCGGCCTGGAAGCCCTGTTGGCCCAGGGTATTGCCACCGGCCGACTGCGCGGCACCACCGACTTCGCCGAAGCGATTCGCGCCACCGACCTATCGATGCTCTGCGTCGGCACGCCGAGCAAGAAGAACGGCGACCTGGAACTCAACTACATCGAATCGGTGTGCCGCGAAATCGGTTTTGTCCTGCGGGACAAGACCAGCCGCCACACCATCGTGGTCCGCAGCACCGTGCTGCCGGGCACCGTGAAAAACGTGGTGATCCCGATCCTCGAAGACTGCTCGGGGAAAAAGGCCGGGGTCGACTTCGGTATCGCGGTCAACCCCGAGTTCCTGCGCGAAAGCACCGCGATCAAGGACTACGATTTCCCGCCGATGACCGTGATCGGCGAATTCGACAGTGCCTCCGGTGACGTCCTGCAAGCCCTCTACGAAGAACTCGACGCGCCGATCATCCGCAAGGACATCGAAGTGGCCGAGATGATCAAGTACAGCTGCAACGTCTGGCACGCCACCAAAGTGACCTTCGCCAACGAGATCGGCAACATCGCCAAGGCGGTCGGGGTCGACGGTCGCGAAGTGATGGACGTGGTCTGCCAGGACAAGACCCTCAACCTGTCCCAGTACTACATGCGCCCCGGTTTTGCCTTCGGCGGCTCCTGCCTGCCCAAGGATGTGCGCGCCCTGACCTACCGCGCCGGTTCCCTGGACGTCGACTCGCCGCTGCTCAACTCGCTGATGCGCAGCAACGAAAGCCAGGTGCAGAACGCCTTCGACCTCGTCGCCAGCCATGACAAACGGCGCATCGCCCTGCTCGGCCTGAGCTTCAAGGCCGGCACCGACGACCTGCGCGAAAGCCCGCTGGTGCATCTGGCGGAAATGCTTATCGGCAAGGGTTTCGACCTGAGCATCTACGACAAGAACGTCGAGTACGCCCGTGTCCACGGAGCGAACAAGGACTACATCGAATCGAAGATTCCCCATGTGTCGTCCCTGCTCAACGCCGACTTCGACGAGGTGATCGACAACAGCGACGTGATCATCCTCGGCAACCGTGACGAGCGTTTCCGCGCCCTGGCCGAGAACGCCCCCCACGGCAAACAGGTCATCGACCTGGTGGGCTTCATGTCCAAGGCCACCAGCGCGAGTGGCCGGACCGAAGGTATCTGTTGGTAAACCAACCCAACCGCTGCGCGGTTGATCGCCGGCAAGCCGGCTCCTACAGGACGGGGCCGAACACAGGCATTACGTACGACTCCGCTCTGTAGGAGCCGGCTTGCCGGCGATGGCGTCCGAAAGGGCGCCTCGCCTGCCTTAACCCCATCGAGCCCGCCGACAGGCTCGCCCGAGACAGAGACGGATGCAGATTATGCACAGGCTAAAACACGGCCTCCTCCAGGCCGCCGGTTGGCTGTTCTACTTGAGTTTGCTGATGGGCCTGGCCTTGTTGCTGCCCACCTCGACCTTCGACGCCGACTCCAAGGACTTTATCTTCCTGATCGGCGCCGTGGGCATCTGGCGCTACTCCATGGGCGCCACCCATTTCGTGCGCGGGATGATTTTCCTCTACATCGTCTACCCGCACCTGCGCCGCAAAGTGCGCAAGCTGGGCAAGGCCGCGGACCCGTCCCAGGTGTTCCTGATGGTCACCAGCTTTCGCATCGACGCCCTGACCACCGCCCAGGTCTACAGCTCGGTGATCCGCGAAGCCATCGACTGCGGCTTCCCCACCACCGTGGTCTGCTCCCTGGTGGAAATGTCCGATGAGCTGCTGGTCAAGAGCCTCTGGGCGAAGATGAATCCGCCGGAACGGGTCAAGCTCGACTTCGTGCGTATCGCCGGTACCGGCAAGCGCGACGGCCTGGCCTTCGGTTTCCGCGCCATCTCCCGCCACCTGCCGGACGACCGCGCGGTAGTCGCGGTGATCGATGGCGACACCGTGCTCAGTGAAGGCGTGGTGCGCAAGACCGTGCCCTGGTTCCAGCTGTTCGGCAATGTCGGCGGCCTGACCACCAACGAGTTCTGCGAAGTGCGCGGCGGCTACATCATGAGCGAATGGCACAAGCTGCGCTTCGCCCAACGCCATATCAACATGTGCTCCATGGCCCTGTCCAAGCGCGTGCTGACCATGACCGGGCGTATGTCGGTGTTCCGCGCCAGCGTGGTCACCGACCCCGGCTTTATCGCCGACGTCGAAAGCGACTCGCTGCAACACTGGCGCCTGGGCCGTTTCAAGTTCCTCACCGGCGACGACAAATCCAGCTGGTTCAGCTTGATGCGCCTGGGCTACGACACCTTCTACGTGCCCGACGCGGCGATCCACACCGTGGAACACCCGCCGGAAAAGAGCTTTATCAAATCCAGCCGCAAGCTGATGTACCGCTGGTACGGCAACAACCTGCGGCAGAACTCCCGGGCCCTGGGCCTGGGGCTGCGCCGCCTAGGCCTGTTCACCAGCGTGGTGCTGTTCGACCAGCGCGTGTCGATGTGGACCTCGCTGCTGGGGCTGACCGTGGCCCTGATCGCCAGCTTCAAGTACGGCATCGCCTTCATCCTCGCCTACCTGCTGTGGATCGGCCTGACCCGACTGATCCTGACCCTGCTGCTGGCCTGTTCCGGGCACAGCATCGGCCCGGCCTACCCGGTGATTCTCTATTACAACCAGATCGTCGGCGCCCTGATGAAGATCTATGTGTTCTTCCGCCTCGACCGTCAATCCTGGACCCGCCAGGACACCAAACTGAGCCGCGACCTCGCCAGCTTCCAAGGCTGGTTCAACACCTGGTCGTCCCGAACCATGACCTTCTCCGCCGGCAGCATTTTCGTCGCCGTGCTGATGACCATGGTTTGACCCGACCCGCCAGAACTCGCTAATGGAGCTATACCCATGAATTCCCAAGTCAATACCAACGTCGTCCACGAATCCGAAGCCCAGCGCCAGCATGCGCGGGTGAAAATCCCGGCCAAGCTGCGCTTCCTCGGCAGCGAGAGCCAGCCCCTGGAAGTCCGGGTCCATGACCTGTCCGCCGGCGGCCTGAGCTTCAATGTCCCGCCGCAACAGGCCCTGAGCCTGAAGCTCGGCGAGGTGTACAAGGGCCGCCTGCAATTTGTCATCGACAACCTCGGCCTGGCCATGGACGTCGAGCTGCAGGTGCGCTCCTACGACCGCCAGGGCGGCCGGGTCGGTTGCCAGTTCCAGAACCTGGAGCAGCAGGACATCGGCACCCTGCGCCACCTGATCACCTCGCACCTGTCCGGTGACATCGTCAACATCGGCGACGTGCTCGCCACCCTGCAGCGCGACAACTTCACCAAGGCCCGCAAGAAAAAGGACGACGGCAGCGGCATGAGCCCGTTCGGTCGCCTGCGCGCCGTGACCTTCAGCCTCGGGGTCTTCGTCGTCGGCCTCGCGGCTTTCGGTTTTGTCCTGAAATCGGTGTATGGCCTGTACTTCGTCAGCCATGCCCAGGCAGGGCTGGTCAGCGTGCCGGGCATGAGCATCACCATGCCCCGTGACGGCACCGTGCAAAGCCTGATCCAGGAAGACGGCGTCGCCGCCAAGGGAGCACCGCTGGCGACCTTCAGCACCAGCATGCTCGACGTGCTCAAGGGCCATCTCGACGACAACCAGCTGGAGCCGGCCAAGGTCGAGGAACTGTTCGGCAAGCAGATGACCGGCACCCTGACTTCGCCCTGCGATTGCGTGGTGGCGCAGCAACTGGTCGCCAACGGCCAATACGCCAGCAAGGGCGATGTGATCTTCCAACTGGTGCCGAAAGGGAGCGAGGCGAATGTCGAGGCACGCTTCTCATATCGCCAGTTCGGCGACGTGCGTCCAGGGACCCGGGTGAACTTCCAGATCGCCGGCGAAGAGCAGGTGCGCCAGGGCAAGATCGTCAGCAGCACCAGCCTGAAAAGCACCGACCTGTCCTCCGATATCCGCGTTTTGATCAAGCCTGACGAACGCCTCGACAGCACCCTCGCCGGGCGTCCGGTGGAAGTCAGCAGCGACCGCGGGCCAAGCATGAACTGGCTGATCGACAAAGCCATGGCCGCTGGTCTGTAAGCGGAGGACATGCCTGTGACGACCTTACGTACCCTGCCCCTACCGCTGACACTGGCCATGGCGATCAGCCTCGCCGGTTGCGCCGGCCTGCCGGACCAGCGCCTGGCCAATGAAGCGCTCAAGCGCGGCGACACCGCCCTGGCCGAGCAGAATTACCGCCAGCTGGCGGACCTGGGCTACAGCGACGCACAGGTTGGCCTGGCCGATATCCAGGTGGAAAGCCGCGATCCGGCCCAGCTCAAACTGGCGGAAGCGACCTACCGCGCCGCCGCCGACACTTCGTCCCGGGCCCAGGCCCGCCTGGGCCGCCTGCTGGTGGCCAAGCCCGGCGCCAGTGCAGCCGAACACCGCGAAGCCGAAGGCCTGTTGAAAAAGGCCTTCGCCAATGGTGAAGGCAACACCCTGATCGCCCTGGCGATGCTCTACCTGCAATTCCCCCAGAGCTTCCCCGAGGTCAACGCCCAGCAACAGATCAGCCAATGGCGCAACGCCGGCTACCCGGAAGCGGGCCTGGCGCAAGTGCTGCTCTACCGCACCCAGGACAGCTACGACCAGCATCTGGACGAGGTGGAAAAGATCTGCAAGAGCGCGCTCAACAGCAGCGACATCTGCTACGTCGAGCTGGCCACCGTGTACCAGAAACGCGCCCAGCCAGACCAGCAGGCAGCCCTGCTCAAGCAACTGCAAACCGCCTACAGCCGTGGCGCGGTCGGTGCCCAACGGGTCGACAGCGTGGCCCGGGTGCTCAGCGATGCGAGCCTCGGCCAGCCGGATGAAAAGACCGCGCAAGCGCTGCTCGAGCAGATCGCCCCCGGCTACCCGGCGTCCTGGGTCAGCCTTGCGCAATTGCTCTACGACTTCCCCGCCCTGGGCGACGTCAAGCAGATGATGGAATACCTGGACAACGGCCGCGCCGCCGACCAGCCCCGCGCCGAACTGCTGCTGGGCAAGCTCTACTACGAAGGCAAATGGGTGCCGGCCGATGCCAAACAGGCCGAAGCGCACTTCCAGAAAGCCGTCGGCAAGGAAGTCGCCGCCGATTACTACCTGGGGCAGATCTATCGCCGGGGCTACCTCGGCCAGGTCTACTCGCAAAAGGCCCTCGACCACCTGCTCAAGGCCGCCCGCAACGGCCAGAACAGCGCCGACTTCGCCATCGCCCAACTGTTTTCCCTGGGCCGTGGGACCAAGCCCGACCCGCTCAATGCCTACGTGTTCAGTCAACTGGCCAAAGCCCAGGACACCCCACTGGCCAATGAGCTGGCCCAACAACTCGACGCACAGCTGCCGCCTGCCCAACGCCCCGATGCCCAGCGCCTGTTGCAACAGGAACAGCGCCTGCGCGGGACCCTGAGCCGCAACCCGCTGGACCTGCGACAAGTCCTGCAGGAAGGCGACCGCGAGGAAAAAACCTTATGACTCTCAATCCTTTCGTCAAGGCCGGTATCGGCCTGAGCTTTGCCCTGCTCTGGTCCTGCCCGAGCCTGGCGGCGATCACCGAGACCAAGAACTTCGGCCTCGAAGTGAAAATCACCGGTCAATCCGAAGACGACCGCGACCTCGGCACCCTCAAGGGTGGCGACGTCAACGGCATCGGCCTGGACCTGCGGCCGTGGGTCTACGGCGAGCGCGGCAACTGGAGCGCCTACGCCATGGGCCAGGCCGTGACCGCCAGCGACATCATTGAAACCGACACCCTGCAACAGGCCGATGCCAGCCAGGAAACCTCGAGCAACGACGCCCGCAAGCCGGACAAAAGCTACCTGGCCCTGCGGGAATTCTGGGTCGGCTACAAGGGCCTGACCCCTTATCCGGGCGAGATGCTGAAACTCGGTCGCCAGCGCCTGCGCAATGACGACGGGCAATGGCGCGACACCAATATCGAGGCGCTGAACTGGACCTTCGACACCACCCTGCTGCGGGCCAACCTGGGCGCCGCCGAGCGCTTCAGCGAATACCGCACCGAACTCACCGAACTCGCGCCCCAGGACAAGGACCGCCTGCATGTCTACGGCGACGTCGCCTACCAGTGGACACCCGGCCAGTGGCTCGGCGTACGCGCCCACCACACCCATGACGACGGCAAGCTCGACTACCCGACACCCGGCGTCGTCGCCGACCCGCTGGACAAAAAGGCCAACGGCGACCTGACCTGGCTCGGTCTGGAAGCCGACAGCGATGCCTACAATTTCAAAAACACCAACACCGTCAACTACTGGGCCAGCCTGACCGGCATGAGCGGCCACCGCGACAGCGTCAACCCGCTCAACGCCGACGGCAGCCGCCCCGTGGATGCCAGCCAGGGCAGCCATAT
The DNA here is from genome assembly GCF_023242525.1 of Pseudomonas sp. MWU12-2319. Taxonomy (NCBI): domain Bacteria; kingdom Pseudomonadati; phylum Pseudomonadota; class Gammaproteobacteria; order Pseudomonadales; family Pseudomonadaceae; genus Pseudomonas; species Pseudomonas sp. MWU12-2319. Next base: position 10,639 of record NZ_JALJES010000012.1, on the reverse strand, counting down.
CAACGGCTGGGCCACCGACCTCGGCGTGCGCCTGCGCCTCGACCCGAACTGGCAGGTCGGCGCCGCCTATGCCCGCGCCAGCGGCGACTACGAACAGAACGGCCTGGAAAGCAACCGCTCGAACTTCGCCGGCACCCGTTCGCGGACCCACCGTTTCGGCGAAGCCTTCCGTGGCGAAATGAACAACCTGCAGACCGCCACCCTGTTCGGCTCCTGGCAGCTGCGCGAGGACTACGACGCGAGCCTGATCTACCACAAGTTCTGGCGCGTCGACGGGCAGAAGGACGTCGGCAGCAACGGCATCAACGCCGTACAGGGCAACTACGACGACGCCACCGGCGCCCTGCTCTCCAGCGCCTCGCTGCCGTTGCAGGACGGCAAGAAAGACCTCGGCCAGGAAGTCGACCTGGTGCTGACCAAGTACTTCAAGCAAGGCCTGCTGCCGGCGGCCCTGAGCCAATCCATCGACGAACCTTCGGCGCTGGTGCGCTTTCGCGGCGGCGTGTTCAAGCCCGGCGATGCCTACGGCAAGAACGTCGATTCCTATATGCACCGCGCGTTTGTCGACGTGATCTGGCGCTTCTGATGCAGACCGCCAAGGGAGTGACCGAGATGAACCACAGCGCCCTGCAAGGCTCGCTCAGCGTATGGGCCGGCGCCCTGCTGCTGGCCAGTAGCGCGGCCTTTGCCAGCGTCGACGTGCCGCCGGTTAAAACCGGGCACGCACCGATCCTGGCCAAGGAACTGCAACAGGCCAAGACCTACACCGTTGGCAGCGCGCCGACCGCGCCGCTGCACCTGGAAAAACCCAAGCTTCCGGACCTGCGCGGCTACACCGCCGAGGCCGTCGCGGCGAAGATCGTGCGCAGCCAACCGGGCAAGATCAGCGTGCGCCGGATGATGCAGGAAGATGCCCTCAAGGACTTTATCGGCGGTGACAACAAGATGGCCGAATGGGTGGTCCGCCAGCATGGCATTCCCCAGGCGATCTTTATCGACGACGGCTATATCAACCTCAAGGACCTGAGCAAGAAACTGCCCAAGCAATACATCAGCGAAACCTCGCCGGGGGTGTTCCTGGCCAGGCTGCCGATCGTGGTCGGACGCAAGGGCATCCTTGAAATCGACAAACAGACCCAGGAACTGCGCCTGTCCCAAGAAGGTGGCGCGTTCCTGATCAACGACGGCCAGCTGTTTATCCGCGACACCAGGGTCACCGGCTGGCGCGAAGCGGACAACGGCCCGGCGACCTTCCGTTCGCCCCAGGAGTTCCGCCCGTTCCTACTGGCCTGGGGCGGTACCGAGACCTATATCGTCAACAGCAAGATGGCCAGCTTCGGCTACGCCAACAGCAAATCCTACGGCGTGAGTATTTCCCAGTACACGCCGAACATGGCCCAGGTGCTCAAGCGGCCCGAGCCGACCGGCTGGATCATCGGTTCCGAGTTCTCGGACATGTGGTACGGCTTCTACTGCTACGAGACCCGCGACTTCGTGCTCAAGGGCAATACCTACCGCGACAACATCGTCTACGGCATCGACCCCCACGACCGTTCCCATGGGCTGATCATCGCCGACAACACGGTGCACGGGACCAGGAAGAAGCACGGCATCATCATTTCCCGGGAGGTGAACGACAGCTTCATCTTCAACAACCGCAGCTACGACAACCACCTCTCGGGCCTGGTGATCGACCGTAACAGCGTCAACAACCTGGTCGCCTACAACCAGATCTACCAGAACCACTCCGACGGCATCACCCTCTACGAGAGCGCCGACAACCTGATCTACGCCAACAAGGTCATCGGCAACAAGCGCCACGGCATCCGCATCCGCAACAGCGTGAATATCCGCCTGTACGAGAACGTCGCCATGGCCAACGGCTTGACCGGGGTCTATGGCCATATCAAGGACCTGAGCGACACCGACCGCGACATCAAGCTCGACCCGTTCGACGCCGAGGTCTCGCTGATCGTGGTCGGCGGCGAACTCGCCGGCAACGGCAGCGGCCCGCTGTCCATCGACTCGCCATTGAGTGTCGAGTTGTACCGGGTCTCCATGCTCGCCCCGACAAAAAACAGTGGCATCAGCTTCAGCGGGATTCTCGGCGAGCGCCAGGATGAAATTCTCGACCTGCTGGTGCGCCAGCAGAAAGCCGTGCTGATCGACCCCGTCGAACGCCAGACACCCCTGCGGGATTGAGGACGACCTTTATGAACCCACACCTGATCAAACTGCTCGGCCTGTCGGGCCTGGCCGCGGCGATCTTCGCCGCCAGCGGCAACCTCATGGCCGAGGAAGTCCAGGCGCCGAATTTTACCGCCGAGCCCTGCTGCAGCCTGTGCCCGGCAGCCCATGACGCGAAAAACTACGTCAGCCGCTACCAGCAGAACTTCACCACCCTGGTCCAGGCCCAGGGCGACTGGCTGTTCCGGACCCAGGAAGACCTGCGCACCGAGTTCGACACCAGCCCCGCCGGTTACCGGCGCCTGCAACAGCTCCACGATGCCTTCAAGAGCAAGGGCGTGGAGTTGGTGGTGGTCTATCAGCCGACCCGTGGCCTGGTGGATCGCAACAAACTGTTCCCGGCCGAGCGCGCCAAGTTCGACTATGAAAAAGCCCTGGGCAACTACCAGGCGATGCTCGGGCGCTTCGCCAAGATGGGCTACCACGTGCCGGATCTGTCACCGCTGACCAACGAGCAGCAGGCCCACGATTTCTACTTCCGTGGCGACCAGCACTGGACCCCGTACGGCGCCGAACGCACCGCGAAGATCGTTGCCGAGACGGTGAAAAAGATGCCGGGCTTTGCCGACATTCCCCACCGTGAATTCGAGACCAAGGTCTCCGGGCGCATGGGCAAGACCGGCACCCTGCACAACATGGCCGGCCAGCTCTGCGGCACCAGCTACGCGATCCAGTACATGGAACAGTTCAGCACCGAGCCCAAGGGCGAAGCGGCGGACGGCGACCTGTTCGGCGATGCCGGCAACCCGCAGATCACCCTGGTGGGCACCAGCCACAGCGGCAAGAACTACAACTTCGCCGGCTTCCTGCAGCAGTACATCGGCGCCGACATCCTCAACGTCGCCTTCCCCGGTGGCGGCCTGGAAGGCTCGATGCTGCAGTACCTGGGCAGCGAGGCGTTCCAGAAGACCCCGCCGAAGGTGCTGATCTGGGAATTCTCGCCGCTGTATCGCCTCGACCAGGAAACCATCTACCGGCAGATGATGGCCCTGCTCGACAACGGCTGTGAAGGCAAGACCGCCGAGATGAGCGCCAGCAGCACGCTCAAGACGGGCAAGAACGAACTGCTGGTCAACAGCAACAACCGCGACCTGCGCAACAGCGGGCACCAGGTCGATATCCGCTTCGCCGACACCTCGGTGAAAACCCTGCACGCCACCCTCTGGTACATGAACGGTCGCCACGAGGACATCAAGATCGAGAAACCGCAAACCTCCGACACGGATGGACGTTTCGCCTTTGAGCTGCGCACCGACGAAGACTGGGCCAACCAGAACCTGCTGGCCGTCGAAGTCCAGGGCCCGGAAGCGGGCACCGCACCGCAGCAAGTCGAGGCGAAGATCTGCAAACGCAACGTATTCCCCAGCGCCGAGCCCCATGTGGCACAGGCCGGGTTATGAGGAGCCTACCGATGAAACTGCGCACACTGCTTGCCCCTTCGCTGCTCGGCCTGGCGATCATCGCCGGCTCGGCCCAGGCCGCCGCGCCACTGCGTCCGCCCCAGGGTTACCTGGCCGCCATCGACAAGATCAAGACCGGCGACAACAGCGACGGCTGCGACAGCATGCCCCCGCCCTACACCGGTTCGTTGCAGTTCCGCAGCAAATACGAGGGTTCCGACAAGGCCCGCTCGACACTGAATGTGCAGTCGGAAAAAGCCTTTCGCGACACCACCTCCGACATCACCAGGATGGAACGCGGCACCAGCAAGCGGGTGATGCAGTTCATGCGCGACGGTCGCCCGGACCAGTTGAGCTGCACCCTGAACTGGCTGACCGCCTGGGCCCAGGCCGATGCGCTGATGTCCAAGGACTTCAACCACACCGGCAAGTCCATGCGCAAATGGGCCCTGGGCAGCATGGCCTCGGCCTATATCCGCCTGAAGTTCTCCGATTCCCGTCCGCTGGCGACCCACCAGAAGGAAGCGCAACTGATCGAGGCCTGGTTCAGCAAGATGGCCGACCAGGTGGTCAGCGACTGGGACAACCTGCCGCTGGAAAAAACCAACAACCACTCGTACTGGGCGGCCTGGTCGGTGATGGCGACCGCGATCGCCACCGACCGTCGCGACCTGTTCGACTGGTCGGTGAAGGAATACAAGATCGGCGCCAACCAGGTCGATGCGCAGGGGTTCCTGCCCAATGAGCTCAAGCGTCAGCAGCGGGCCTTGGCCTATCACAACTATGCGTTGCCGCCGTTGGCGATGATCGCCAGTTTTGCCCTGGCCAATGGCGTGGACCTGCGCCAGGAAAACAATGGTGCGCTGAAGCGCCTGGGTGATCGGGTGCTGGCCGGCGTGAAGGATCCCGAGGAGTTCCAGGCCAGGAACGGCAAGGAACAGGACATGACCGACCTCAAGGTCGACTCGAAATTTGCCTGGCTGGAACCGTACTGCAGCCTCTACACCTGCGCGCCGGAGGTGCTTGAACACAAACATGCGATGCAACCGTTCAAGACTTTCCGCCTGGGCGGCGACCTGACCAAGGTCTACGACCCTACCCATGAGAAGGGCAACAAAAGCCCGTAACACCAGCCCTCCCACTCTCCTGTGAGAACGCAGCTTATGTGGGAGCGGAGCTTGCCCGCGAAGGGGCCCTCAAGAACGCCAAAAGCTTCGCGGGCAAGCTCCGCTCCCACAGGGGCATGGGTTTCCACAGTGAAATGTGGGGGGAGGCTGGGACTGATTCAAATGTTGTAGAGCCTCCCGGATTTCATGGGGGGTTTGGGGGGGCTTCGGCCCTTGACCGTTGATGAAACAAGGAGAGCTCGGGATGGTCTTTTCATCCAACGTATTCCTGTTCCTGTTCCTGCCGATCTTCCTCGGCTTGTACTACTTGAGCGGGCAACGCTATCGCAACCTGCTGTTGCTGATCGCCAGCTACGTGTTCTACGCCTGGTGGCGGGTCGACTTCCTGGCGCTGTTCGCTGGCGTGACCCTGTGGAACTACTGGATCGGCCTCAAGGTCGGCGCCGCCGGCGTGCGCAGCAAACCGGCCCAACGCTGGCTGCTGCTGGGCGTCGCCGTCGACCTGGGCATCCTCGGCTACTTCAAGTACGCCAACTTCGGCGTCGACAGCCTCAACGCGATCATGACCTCGTTCGGTCTCAAACCCTTTATCCTGACCCACGTGCTGCTGCCGATCGGCATCTCGTTCTACATCTTCGAGTCCATCAGCTACATCATCGACGTCTACCGCGGCGACACCCCGGCGACCCGCAACCTGATCGACTTCGCGGCCTTCGTGGCGATCTTCCCGCACCTGATCGCCGGCCCCGTGCTGCGCTTTCGCGACCTCGCCGACCAATTCAACAACCGCACCCACACCCTCGACAAATTCTCCGAGGGCGCCACGCGGTTCATGCAGGGCTTTATCAAGAAAGTCTTTATCGCCGACACCCTGGCGGTGGTCGCCGACCATTGCTTCGCCCTGCAACACCCGACCACCGGCGATGCCTGGCTCGGCGCCCTGGCCTACACCGCGCAGCTGTACTTCGACTTCTCCGGCTACAGCGACATGGCCATCGGCCTGGGCCTGATGATGGGCTTCCGCTTTATGGAGAACTTCAAGCAGCCCTATATCAGCCAGTCGATCACCGAGTTCTGGCGGCGCTGGCATATCAGCCTGTCGACCTGGCTGCGGGACTACCTCTACATCACCCTGGGCGGCAACCGCAAAGGCACGCTGACCACCTACCGCAACCTGTTCCTGACCATGCTGCTCGGCGGCCTGTGGCACGGCGCCAACCTCACTTACATCGTCTGGGGTGCCTGGCACGGCCTGTGGCTGGCGCTTGAAAAAGCCCTCGGCATCGACACCTCGCCACGGCGTTTCAACCCGATCCGCTGGGCCCTGACCTTCCTGCTGGTGATCATGGGCTGGGTGATCTTCCGTTCGGAAAACCTCCACGTCGCAGCACGTATGTACGGCGCCATGTTCAGCTTCGGCGAGTGGTCGCTGTCGGAACTCAACCGCGCCAGCCTCACCGGCCTGCAAGTGGCGACCCTGGTGCTGGCCTACGCGACCCTGGCGTTCTTCGGCCTGCGGGACTTCTACAGCAACCCGCCCGCCGCCAAGGCCAAACCCGCCGACGGCCCGGCCAGCGCGCAACCCGGCCTGATCAAGGCCGTCCCCGGCGAAGCAGCCGGCAGCATTCACGAACCCGGCTACAGCGTCGGCACAGAGGCCCAGGTGCAACCGGCCTACTGGGTCGCCGACTGGCCGCGCTACCTGATGCGCACCCTGGTGCTGCTGCTGTTTATCGCCTCGATTCTCAAACTCTCGGCGCAAAGCTTCTCGCCGTTCCTCTACTTCCAATTCTGAGGGAGCCGACCATGACCCGCTCATTACACATCCTCTACATCGCCCTGTTCCTCGCCACCTTGCTGGCGCTGGGGCTGTGGTCGCTGCGCAGCTTTATCGGCTTCAGCACCAACGCCGACGCCACCCTGCTCGACGGGCACTGGACCAAGGCGGTGGAAACCCGTTACGACGGTGAGTTCCCGATCAAGCGCCTGGGCACCAATCTCTGGGCCGCGCTGGACTTCAAGCTGTTCAACGAAGGCCGTCCCGGCGTGGTGCTGGGCCGTGACCAGTGGCTCTACAGCGACGAGGAGTTCAACCCCATCGCCGGCGAGCAGCAGAACCTGCAAGACAACTACGCCCTGGTCGAAGGTGTGCGCCAGACCCTCAAGGCCAAGGGCGTGAAGCTGGTGATGGCGATCGTTCCGGCCAAGGTCCGCCTGTACCCGGAACACCTGGGCGATGTCCGCCCGGCGAGCATCCACGCCAACCTCTACCAGGACTTCCATGCCCGGGTCGCCGCCGACCGGATCCTCGCCCCCGACCTGCTCGGCCCGTTGCAACGGGCCAAGGACCAAGGCCGGCAAGTATTCCTGCGCACCGACACCCACTGGACCCCGGACGGCGCGCAAATCGCCGCGACCCAACTGGCCGACGCCATCAGCCAGCACGCCCCGCTCAGCGGCGAGCCGCAGCGCTTTGTCACCGAAGCCGAGAAGACCGAACAGCACAAGGGCGACCTGACCCTGTTCCTGCCACTGGACCCGCTGTTCAGCAACCTGATGCCGCCCCAGGAGCCCCTGGAAAAACGCACCACCCGCGCGGTTGAAGATCAAACGGCCGGCGAAGACGCATTGTTCGCCAACACCGAAGTCCCGGTTGCGCTGATCGGTACCAGCTACAGCGCCAACCCGAACTGGAACTTCGTCGGCGCGCTGAAACAGGCCCTGCATCGCGACGTGGTGAATTACGCCGAAGACGGCCACGGCCCGATCCTGCCGATGCTCGCCTACCTGGAAAGCGACGCCTTCAAGAACAGCCCGCCGCAGCTGCTGATCTGGGAATTCCCGGAGCGCTACCTGCCGGTCAACAACGAAATCGGCGATGCCGACCCGCAGTGGGTCGCGCAACTGAAAGCCGCAGGTCTGCACCAGCAGAACCTGGTTCTGAACACACCTAAATCCGAGTCGCCTGTACAGGCGCAAAACTGAAAGAGGTACTTACCATGACCTTCAACGTCACTCGTAAAAACGTCCAACAACGCACGGTCAAAACCCTGGCCCTGGCTGCGGGCCTGAGCCTGCTGTCCCTGCCGGTCTGGGCGGGTGGCGATGCCGCGCTGTACGGCCCGGTCGCGCCGAAAGGTTCGAGCTTTGTGCGTATCTACAACGCCAGCAACCAGGAAGTCAGCGCCACCATCGGCGCCACCGCGATCAATGACGTCGCGCCCCTGGCCAGCAGTGATTTCAGCTTTATGCCCGGCGGCGACTACAGCGCCAAGGTCGGCAGCCAGGGCCTGCCGCTGAAACTGGCCGCCGACCACTATTACACCCTGGTCAACAACGCTGGCGGCCAGCCGCAACTGATCGAAGAGCCGCCGTTCAAGAACAAGCAGAAGTCCTTGGTGCGGGTGCAGAACCTGAGTGACAAGGCCCTGACCCTGAAGACCGCCGACGGCAAGACCGACGTGGTCCAGTCGGTGGCGGCCAAAGGTCGCGGAGAGCGCGAGATCAACCCGGTGAAAGTCAGCTTTGCGCTGTACGACGGCACCACCAAGGTCAGCGACCTCAAGCCGGTGGCCCTGGAGCGCGGTGAAGCGGCGGTGCTCTACGTCACGGGCAACGGCAGCAACCTGTCGCCGGTGTGGGTCAAGCGCCCGGTTTCGACCCGCTGATGAATTCGCCAGGCGAACACAAACCTCATGCCCTCCGCTGATGCCCCTGTGGAAGCCCAACCTGTGGGAGCGGAGCTTGCCCGCGAAGAGACCCTTAAGAGCGCTAAAAGCTTCGCGGGCAAGCTCCGCTCCCACACAAACAGCGCCCCCATAAGGAATGCGGTCACCTTGAGCCCTTCGCCCGGCCCGAAACAACAACAAGAGTGAAACGACAGAACGCAGTAGCTCTAACCCATAGATCGCTTAAAGGAGTAACACCATGATTCCAGTAATCCTCTCAGGTGGTAGCGGCTCACGTCTTTGGCCGCTTTCGCGCAAGCAGTTTCCCAAGCAATTCCTCGCCCTTACCGGCAAGGAAACGCTGTTCCAGCAAACCCTGGAACGCCTGGTATTCGACGGCATGGAAAGCCCCATCGTGGTCTGCAACCTGGACCACCGCTTTATCGTCAACGAACAGTTGAGCAGCCGCCAGCTCACCACCCAGCGCATCCTGATGGAGCCCTTCGGCCGCAACACCGCCCCGGCCGTGGCCCTGACCGCCATGCTGCTGGTCAACGAGGGCCGCGACGAATTGATGCTCGTCCTCCCCGCCGACCACGTGCTCGACGACCAGAAAGCCCTGCAACGCGCCCTGGCCCTGGCCACGGTCGCCGCCGAAAGTGGCGAAATGGTGCTGTTCGGTGTCCCGGCAACCAAACCGGAAACCGGCTACGGCTACATCAAATCAAGCAACGACGCGCTGCTGCCAGAGGGTGTCAGCCGAGTCTCGCAATTCGTCGAAAAGCCCGATGAAAAACGCGCCACCGAGTTCGTCGAAGCCGGCGGTTACTTCTGGAACAGCGGCATGTTCCTGTTCCGCGCCAGCCGCTTCCTCGAAGAGCTGAAAAAGCACGACCCGGACATCTACGACACCTGCCTGCTGACCCTGGAGCGCAGCACCCAGGACGGCGACGGCGTGATCCTCGACGAAGCCACCTTCGCCCAGTGCCCGGACAACTCCATCGACTACGCGGTAATGGAAAAAACCCAGCGTGCCTGCGTGGTGCCATTGAGCGCCGGCTGGAGTGACGTGGGTTGCTGGTCATCGTTGTGGGACGTGCATGAAAAGGACGAAAACGGCAACGTCAGCAAGGGCGACGTGGTGATCCAGGACAGCCACAACTGCATGATCCACGGCAACGGCAAGCTGGTCTCGGTGATCGGCCTGGAAGACATAGTCGTGGTCGAAACCAAGGACGCCATGATGATCGCCCACAAGGACAAGGTTCAGGGCGTGAAACAGATGGTCAACACCCTCAACGAACAGGGCCGCAGCGAAACCCAGAACCACTGCGAGGTCTACCGGCCCTGGGGCTCCTATGACTCGGTGGACATGGGCGGGCGTTTCCAGGTCAAGCACATCTCGGTCAAGCCGGGGGCCTGCCTGTCGTTGCAGATGCACCACCACCGCGCCGAACACTGGATCGTGGTCAGCGGCACGGCCGAGGTGACCTGCGACGAGAAGGTGTTCCTGCTGTGCGAGAACCAGTCGACCTACATCCCGATTGCTTCGGTGCACCGCCTGCGTAATCCGGGGAAGATTCCGTTGGAGATTATTGAGGTGCAGTCCGGCAGTTACCTGGGTGAAGACGATATCGAGCGGTTTGAGGATGTGTATGGGCGTTCGACGGCGGTTGAGCAGGAGGTGAAAACCATTGCGCAGTAATTAAACAGGGTTCCACTCACCCCCGCCTCGCTGGCTGCGTACCCCCTATCCGCAGCCAGCGAGGCGGGGGTGTTTTTTGCCCACTTACTCACACCGAAAACGTATTTCCTCTCGGTGAGTTGTATCCGGTTGCTCAGATCTCGACGACCTTGTCCCATCTGAACAACGGGTTTTCAGGCGCCCTCGAACGTTGGTCGCTATATCCACGCGGATTGCAGATCACACGCGTGCCTTCTGCGAAATAATCGAATGCAGTATGGGTGTGACCATGGATCCACAGCGCAACCGGCGCGCGCACGAGAGCAGGCAGATCGTTCACATAACCCGCCGAGGCGCGATCCGTCGCGAACTTTTCCGCCAGGCTTGGCCTGAGCGGCGCATGGTGCGTGACCACAATCGTCTGGCCATCGAAGGGCTTTGCCAGCTCACCTTCCAGCCATGCCCGCGCTTGCTTGTGGAGCGCCAGCGAGTCGCGGGGAGTAAACGAACGTG